>NZ_LZMO01000256.1:0-963 GCF_001665715.1 Gordonia sp. 852002-10350_SCH5691597 | reverse complement strand
CGGCGAATTCGGAGACCCCGAACATCGTGAGTGGTCGGTCGGTGTTGGTCAGCGGCACGACCGGCACCGCCAGGAGCGGGTTGTCGATGGTGGCCGTGACGCGGGCTGCGGTGACCGACGCGCCGTCACCGATCAAATGCTCGATACGGTCGGGACGGTAGATGACCCATCGGGTTTGGCGTGCGGTGCCGTCAGGGGCTAAATCAGCCCACCGTTTCACCGCTGCCAACGTCTCTCGGGTGCCAGCGTCCCGGTATACGGCGACCTGGGCGCCGGATTCGACGCTGACGGTGGCTTTCCCGTCGGGTCGTGCCCACACAATCACGGCAGATTCACCCGTTGCGAGGGCTTCACGATGGGCTGCGGGGGCGGTCTGGTCGAGGTCGCAGCGCAGCCACGCCTCCCACAACGCCCGATGACGGGTGCCGTCAGGATTCAGAAAGCCGGTGACACGCAACCGTTCAGCGATCGCGGTCACCGACAGGCGCGGCAGATTCACTGCGATGCGGTCGAACCGTTTCCCGATCGCCCGACGGGCATCCGGTGACAGGAACGCCAGCGGTTGTTCCCCGGCGTAGTACTGCGACAGCATGTGCAGCTGTGGGGCTCGAACATCGAGTGCCCGATCCAATTCGAGGGTTGATGGTTCATTCATGAGGCAAAACTCCGTACTCGTCGTCGATTCTTTCGGGTGGTGTGAAATGCGGACCGGTCCAAGGCGACGATCGCGGCGACCGCGGCGTCGATCTTGCGGGGTGATCCGCGTTTGTCCTTGGCGATCAGATCGCCCATAGGTGTTGATTTGGCGACTGCGTTGCCCAGATGCACGGCCAGATCGTCGTTGCCGTCATGGGTCAGTGACCCGGTGGTGACCGCGGCATAGAACCGGTCGGTCGCCGGGGCCATGCGTTGCGCGTGGGCGGTGTTCCACTGCAGCACTCGACGTTCGCCGTGCCGTGCGGC
>NZ_LZMO01000255.1:0-899 GCF_001665715.1 Gordonia sp. 852002-10350_SCH5691597 | reverse complement strand
TGACTGAAAACGGGAGAGCCAACTAACCCCCAGACAGCGAAACACCCCCTCATCTGCGTAGATGAGGGGGTGTTTCTGGCGGTGGCGGAGGGATTTGAACCCTCGGTACGGGGTTACCGCACACAGCATTTCGAGTGCTGCACCTTCGGCCGCTCGGACACGCCACCGCGGAAGACTGTACCGCAGCTGGCGTCTGACACTAAATCAGCAGGTCAGCGAGGTGCATGGCGAGCTCGCCACGCCGTATGGCTCAGTGGCCGGTGAGCTTGTCCTTGATGCTGTCGACGCCTTCTTTGACCTTGTCGGCAACCTCGGAGACCTTCTGCTTGCCTTCGGCTACAGCCTGGTCGCCCTTGCCCTCATTCTTGAGGTCGTCGTTGTTGGTCAGGCTTCCGACAGCTTCCTTGCCCCGACCCTTGAGCTCTTCTGCCTTGTTCTGTGCATCATCAGTGGTTGCCATAGAACTCTCCTTCGCGTGTGCGAACCAGAGCGCGGTTTTCGCGTCTCCTGAAATCCACCGTACACATCGTCGAAGTGGCGCTGTTATATCGAAATCTGGCCGGGTCGAAGCCTTGGCGGGTCAGTCGTGCGCACCTTGCCTGCGGTCACGCGGGACCGGTCTCACTTCCCGAGGAGCTTGTCCTTGATCTCGCCGAACTTCTCCTTGGCCGTACCCACGGCGTCCTGCACCTTCTCGTTCTCGGTGAACTCGGTGATCTTCTCCTTCGCCGTGCCCACGGCGTCCTGCACCTTCTCGTTCTCCGTGAACTCGGTGAACTTCTCCTTCGCCGTGCCCACGGCGTCCTGGACCTTTTCGTTCTCCGTGAACTCGGTGATCTTGCCTTTGACCGATTCCACGGCCTCGTTGATCTTGTCGCTGGATTCACTCATGGTGTCGA
>NZ_LZMO01000254.1:0-20333 GCF_001665715.1 Gordonia sp. 852002-10350_SCH5691597 | reverse complement strand
TTTTTACCTTTTCCCCAGACACAACACGGGGAAACGTACACAACCCACGGAAAGAATCCTTCCCCTACTTTCTGCGCCGCCCGACGGCCCTTCCGCGAGTTCCAGCACCGCTCGACGATCCTTCCGCGAGATTCTGCAGCCCCGGACCACCATTCCCCTACTTCCTGCGCGGCCGGACCCCCTTCCGCGACATTCTGCGGCCCCGCAGACCGCGAACGGCCCGGCCACCGAGCATTCGGTGACCGGGCCGTTCCCCGTCGGGGCAGATCAAATCAGGCGTGCGCCTCGTCGCGGTGCGGGAGCACCCAGTCCGGCCGGGGCCAGTGGCAGGTGTAGCCGTTGGGGTAGCGCACCAGGTAGTCCTGGTGCTCGGGCTCGGCCTCCCAGAACGGACCCGCCGGCTCGATCGTGGTGACCGCCCGACCCGGCCAGAGGCCCGAGGCGTCGACGTCGGCGATGGTGTCCCGCGCGACGCGCTCCTGCTCGGGTGTCACCGGGAAGATCGCCGAGCGGTAGCTGCTGCCGACGTCGTTGCCCTGTCGGTTCTTCGTCGTCGGATCGTGGATCTGGAAGAAGAACGCGAGGATGTCGCGGTAGCTCGTCTGCGTCGGATCGAAGACGATCTCCACCCCCTCGGCGTGCCCGGGATGATTTCGGTAGGTCGGGTGGTCGTTGCTGCCGCCGGTGTAGCCGACGCGCGTCGCGAGCACGCCGGGCTGGCGTCGAATCAGATCCTCGACGCCCCAGAAACAGCCTCCCGCGAGCACGGCGGTCTCGGTGCCGGGCTGCTCGGTGATGCGGCCGTCGTCGTTGCTTCCACTGGTCATGATGCGTTCTCCTGCGTGGTGTCGGAACTATCGGTGGTCTCGAACAGGCGGCGGTATTCGCCGTAGCCCTGCTCGTCGAGCTCGGCCACGGGGATGAACCGCAGCGACGCCGAGTTCATGCAGTACCTCTTGCCGCCTTCTGCTCGCGGTCCGTCGTCGAAGAGATGGCCGAGGTGGCTGTCGGCGTACGCCGAGCGGACCTCGGTTCGCTTCATCCACAGCGATCGGTCGGTGCGCGTCGAGACCGCGTCGTCGCTGATCGGGCGAGTGAAACTCGGCCATCCGGTGCCGCTGTCGTACTTGTCGAGCGAGCTGAACAGGGGAGCTCCGGAGACAACGTCGACATAGATGCCTGGCTCGTGGTTGTCCCAGTAGGCATTGTGGAACGCTGGCTCGGTGCCGTCCTCCTGGGTCACTCGGTACTGGTCCGCGGTGAGGGCCGCCAGTGCCTGTGGGTTCTTGCGGTAGTCGTGGGACATTGATCCTCCTTCTGATCACCGCTGGCTGCGATGTCATCTACTCCAACAGCAGCCGCGTCGGATTTGGTCCCGACGGTTCTGAGAGTCATGTGAGAGTCGAGTCGCGTGAGGGTCGAACTCGTCTCCACCCGAGCGTAGCGTCGGATTATGGCTGAGAACCTGATCGATCCCACAGTCCCGCCGTCGGGCACCGGCTGCGTTGAATGCCTCAACGCCGCCGACGGCTGGTGGTTTCATCTTCGACGCTGCGCCGCCTGCGGCCACGTCGGATGTTGCGACTCCTCCCCCGGCCAACACGCCTCGCATCACGCCGACGACACGGGGCACCCGTACATCCAGAGCCTCGAACCCGGCGAGGACTGGTTCTGGAGCTTCCCGGACTCGGCCATGGCCAGCGGCCCGGAGCTGGCTCCGCCGACGAGCCATCCCGACGACCAGACCGCACCCGGTCCGGCCGACCGCGTGCCGTCGAATTGGCAGCAACTGCTGCACGGTTGACGGCCGCTCGTCTCCCGGCGTTCAGGCCCGGGCAGGCGTCTCCGGCGGGATGGCGGCCAGCAGCTTCCGGGTGTAGTCACTCTCGGGGTGATGCAGGATCTTCGACGCCGGGCCCGTCTCGACGACCCGGCCCTTCTCCATCACGGCCACCGTGTCGCTGATCTGTTCGACGACGGCGAGGTCGTGTGCGATGAACAGGTACGTCAGCCCGCGCTCGCGCTGAAGTTCGGCGAGCAGATCGAGAACCGACGCCTGGACCGTCACGTCGAGCGAGGCCGTCGACTCGTCGAGGATCAGTAGCTCGGGGTCGGACGCGAGTGCGCGGGCGAGGCAGACACGTTGCCGCTGACCGCCGGAGAGTTCGTGCGGGTAGCGGTCGAGGAACGAATTGTCCAGACTGACGTCGTCGAGCAATTGCGTTGCGCGACTCCGCAATGCGTCCTTCCCTGACACCAGATTGTGCGCGCGTAGCGCCTCACCGATCGACGAGACGACAGTCATCCGTGGGTCGAGCGACGCGCCTGGGTCCTGGAACACCATGGCAACCCGTCGACGCAGCGCCTTCTGCTCGGCCCCGTGGACGCCGATGGCGTCGATCTCCTTGTCCTCCACAGTGATTCGTGCGCTGCCACGAACCACCGTGCCGTGGCCGGTCGTGGTCAACCCGGTGAGGACGCCTGCGATCGTCGATTTGCCCGATCCCGATTCGCCGACGATGCCGAGTGTCGTTCCGCGCGCGACGTCGAGGGTGACGTCGCTGACCGCGTGCACCACATCGCGACCGCTCGAGGTGCGTACCGCGAACCGCACGTCCAGGTCGGAGATGCTGACGAGCGGTGTTGTGGTGGAAGCTTTTTCAGACTCGAGGTCGGTGTCGCCACGATCGTCGACCTTCGACAACAGCGGACGCGACGCCAACAGCTCGCGCGTGTATTCGTGCTGCGGATGGGCGAATATCTCTGCGACGTCGCCGGTTTCGACGACCTCACCCTGTCGAAGGACGACGACGCGGTCGGCGATCCGTCCGATCACTCCGAGATCGTGGCTGATCCACACCACCGCCATGCCACGCTCGCGTTGGAGCCGCGCGACGAGGTCGATGATCTGGGCCTGCGTCGTGACGTCGAGCGCGGTGGTCGCCTCGTCGGCGACGAGGACGTCGGGATCACAGGAGAGCGCGATCGCGATCATCACGCGTTGTCGTTGACCGCCGGACAGTTGGTGCGGGTAGGCACGCAGACGACTCTCGGGGTCGGGGAGGTTGACGTCGGTCAGCAACTGCACCGCACGCTCGCGGGCTTGCGTGTGGCTCAATCCGAGGTGCCGGCGCGGACCCTCGGTCAGTTGTTGTTCGATGGTGAGCAACGGATTCAGGCTCGACGACGGGTCCTGGAACACGAATCCCACGCGCGCCCCGTGCAGCGACTGCAGAACCGCGCGGGAGGCGCCGATCACCTGTGTGCCAGCGAGAGTCGACGATCCGTCGACGTACGAGCTCGGTGCGTGGAACAGCCCAGTCGCCGACAGCACCGACAGCGACTTACCCGAACCGCTCTCGCCGACGATGCCGAGCGTTTCGCCCTTGGCCACGGCAAAGTCGATGCCGTGCACGATCTCCCGTGGACCGACGCCGACGACGAGCTGCGAGACGGAGAACACCGGGTCGGTCCGCCCCTGGTCGTCATCGTGCGCCACGGTGTCCGACGTTGCCTGTGCCGCTTCGGGAGTCGCTGTCTTCGGAGTGTGTGTGGCGGGGCGTCGACCCGCTTTACCCCGGTTCCGCAACAGAGTTCGTTGCCGAGGGTCGAGGACGTCGCGCACGCCGTCGCCGAGCAGGTTGAAGGCGAATACGGTCACGAGGATCGCCAGGCCCGGGAACACGCCCATCCACCAGGCGGTGGTGAGGAAGCCCTGGGCGTCGTACAGCATGCGCCCCCAGGAGGGTTCGGGTGGTTGCACTCCGAGTCCGAGGAACGACAGGGCCGCCTCCGACAGGATCGCGAAGGCCAACGAGATCGACGTCTGCACCACGACGGGACCCGAGATATTCGGCAGCACATGGCCGAACAGGATGCGGGGCGTCGACACCCCCATCGTCCGGGCGGCCTGCACGAACTGTGTTTCGCGGACGCGCAGGGTGTCGGCGCGTGCGACGCGGGCGAAGATCGGGATGTAGACGATGCCGATGGCGATGGTCGCCGACGTGACGCCCGGGCCGAGGATCGCGACGATCGCCAAGGCCAGCAACATCACCGGGAATGAGAAGACGACGTCGATCACCCGCATCAGCACGGTGTCAGTGATTCCGCCCGCGAACCCCGACACCATGCCGATGATCACGCCCGCGACCAACGAGATCGTCACGGCGATCACAGCGACACGCATACTCACCGCCGCCGCGAGGACCACCCGCGAGAACACGTCGCGGCCGAGGTCGTCGGTGCCGAACAGGTGCGAGAAATTGGGCGCCTGCAGCGCATTCGGCACGTCGATGTCGTTGGCGCCGTACGGGCCGATGAACGAACCGAAGATCGCCAGGATGACCATCACCAGGATGACGACGATGCCGACCACCGACGCCTTGTTGCGCAGCAGAAGTCGCCACGCCGAGTCGGTGCTGCCGGAACCTGTGGAGGTGGGTTCGCCTGCGTCGTCGAGCGCGGTCTGTGCGGTGCGTTCTGGCTCGGGTAGCTCGCTCATGACAACCGAATCCTCGGATCGATGACGGCGTAGAGGATGTCCACGATCAGATTGATGATGAGGAAGATCGCTGCGATGAGCAGGATCGCACCCTGCAGCATCGGATAGTCGCGTGCGGCAACGGAGTCGTAGACGAGTCGTCCCAGTCCTGGCCAGGCGAAGACCACTTCGACGACGATCACGCCGCCGAGCAGGCCCGCGAGCTGGATACCCGAGATGGTGAGCACCGGGACCAACGCGTTGCGGCCGATGTGCGACACCATGATTCGTCTGCGGCTGAGCCCCTTGGACTCCGCGGTGGTGACGTACGGTGCGTTGGCCACCTCGAGGACGGCCGCACGTACGTAGCGAGTCATGATGGCGCCGGTGACGACGCCGACGGTGATCGCCGGCAGCACCAGGTGCGATATCCACGGCACGAATCCGTCTGCGAGCGAACGATATCCCGATGACGGCAGCCAGCCGAGGTACGTCGAAAACAATGCGATGAGCAGAATGCCCATCCAGAAGTCGGGCACCGAGATGCCGAACTGCGACACGACGCGAATCGTGTTGTCCGCAGCGCGACCCTCGCGCAGCGCCGCCCACGTACCGAACGGAATCGCGATCACCAGCGCGACGAGAATGGCCGCGACCGCAAGTGCGATCGTCGCGGGCAATCGGTCCATCAGCATGTGCGTGACCGGTTCGTTGTTGCGGAAGCTGACGCCAAGGTCTCCGGTCGCAGCGTTGCCGATGTAGTGGACGAGTTGGGTGAACAACGGCTGATCGAGCCCCGACGCACTGCGCAGTGCCGCATAGGATTCGGGCGTGTAGCGGGTGCCCAGCGCGATCTTGACCGGATCACCGGGCACGATCTGCATCAGGAAGAACACCGCGATCGTCACGCCGATCAGCACGAGGACGGTATAGAGCAGTCGGATCAGAATGAACCTGATGAGCGGCCAACCGAAGTCGCTCATGACGCACCTCCCCTCTCGAGTCGGGCGTCGCGGAATCGGACGGCTTTGTCGGCTCGTACGGTGTAGTCGCGCACCGACTTCGAGAACGCCTGCGTGGCAGACGGATTGTAGAGATAGAGGTAGCTGACGTCGTCGGCGATCCGCGACGAGACGTCGGCGTAGATCTGTTTACGACGGCCCACGTCGACTTCGGTACGTCCGGCGTCGAGGAGCCGATCGACCTCCGGATTGGAGTACTTCTGCGAGTTCGACGTCCCGCCCGAATGATGCTGCGCGTAATAGAAGTCGTCGGGGTCGATGTTGCCGAGCCAGCCCATCAGCAACGAGTCGAATTGCCCGGCGGATTGGCGGTCGAGCCAGACACCGAAGTCGAGTTGCTCGATGGTGACCTTGATTCCGGCGTCGGCGAGATTCGACGCGATGACCTGTGCGGCCGTGACGGTTTCGGGGTACTCGGTGGAGACCATCAGACCCATCGACAACGACGAATGCCCGGCGTCACGGAGCAGCGACCGCGACTTGTCCACCGCGGCTGCCCTATCCAGACCGGCGGTGAATCGGTCGTAGGGTGTGAACCACGGGCTGGTCTTGGGAATCGCCAGTTGATTCGGTGTCGCCGTCCCGTAGCCGACCACCTGCGCGATGGATTTGCGGTCGATCGCGTAGGCCACCGCCTGCCGGACGCGTCGGTCGTCGAACGGCTTACGCGCGAAGTTCATTGCGACGTACCAGTAGTCGTTGGCGGTCACGGTTCCGACGTTGATCTCGTCATCACTGTTGAGGATGCGCAGTTGCTGCGCGGGGATGGCGTCGGTCCAGTCGACCTCGCCAGAACGCAGCGACGAGACGGCCGTCGTCCCCTGGGAGATGAAACTGAAGGCCACGCCGTCGACATGCGGTCCCCCCGACCAGTGGCCCGGATTGGCTTTGAGCACGATCGACGTTGCCGGCGAACGTGATTCGAACGAGAACGGCCCGGTGCCGATGGGACGTGTGAGGATCTGCCCCGACTCGACGTTGCGTTTGTTGACGATCGCGAGACCCTTGAAACCACCGATACTGCTGAGCAGGTTAGGACTCGGCGTGCGCGTGGTGATCACGACGTGCGCATCGTCGGGTGCCGTGATGGTGGCAACGTTGTCGAATCGCCACGACGCCGAGAGCTCACCGTCGATGATCCGCCGATAGGAGTAGACGACGTCGGATGCGGTCAGCGGCTCACCGTTGTGCCACCGAACGTTCGGGCGCAGCGTGAAAGTGTATTGCGTCTCTTCGGGATTGACCTGCCAGCTCTGCGCGAGCGCAGGGACCATCTCGAGCTTTTCGTTGGGTTCGACGAGAGTGTCGAAGACGTTCTCGAGTACCTCGAAGGAGAAGTACGCGGAGGTTTTGTGTGGATCGAGTTGATCTGGTTCACCTGCGATCGCGGCCCGAATCGTGTTGGCAGAACCAGCCAATCCCGAACCAGAGCCGGGCGAGCACGCGCTCAGCGCAGACGCTCCGAACACACCCACGCCCGCTGCGGCGCTCAGAGTGAAGAATCGACGACGGTTAAGCGGGGTAGATGAGACGGACGGAGATGACCTGCACTGCTGGCGCTCGTCGGTCATCCGATCGCGATCCCTCCCGCGCCGCGGCGACGCTGTGGTCCGTGTTGGAGTCTGCCGCGCTTACCGAATGTTCGCAAGCGTAAGGGGCGCCCCCGCGTGTCCGACGCCCCCGCTGGTCGAGCTTGTCGAGACCACCCCCGCGCAGGCATGTGGTTTCGACTCGGCTGCTCGCTACGCTCGCGGCCGGCTCAACCAGCGGAAAGGGTCGAGCCGTACACCGCTGGTCGAGCCTGTCGAGACCACCGCTCACTTCTTCTCGAGGTTCACCAGGAACTCGATGCTGCCGGTCTTCTCCACCTCGACGAAGCCCAGTGACGGTGGGGTGACGCCGAAGTCGGTCCACGTGACGGGTATCGATCCCTGCACGATCACAGATGCCCCGGATCGCTGGATATTCAGCGTCGTCGTTACTGACTTGGTCACACCCTTGATGGTGATATCTCCGGTTGCCTGAACGGCCTGCGGCTGGCCAGATTCGGGGACAGACGAAATATCCACCGGCTGAGTCAATTTCCACGTCGCGGTCGGATACTTCTCGGTGTCCATGATCGACTCACCGCGGAACCGGTTGTCGCGCATCGATTCCGGACTGGTGATGGACGCGACGTCGACCGTGATGTCGGCGTTCTCCAACTTCGACGACGCCACCGTCGCCGTGCCGGTCACAGATGTCGTGCGGCCGTTCACCATGACGGGTTGCCCACGTAGCGTCTCGTCGACTCGATATCCGGCCTGCGTTCGGGTCGCGTCGGCGGAGGGTCCGGGCACGATCGTCCATGCGCCGTCGACGCTCTCCGACGCCGCCTGCGTCGACGTCGGGAGCTTGAGTTCCTCGTCCGCGTCGCCCGCAATCCACTTGGAGTACGCCCACGGACCTGCCGCGACGACGACGATTATGAGCGCGACCAGCGTTCCGAGTCCCCACCACAGGTAGCGTCGCTTCATCGCGCAACCTCCTCGATCGTGGAGGCGTAGTCCGGGGCGGTGATCGTCTCTGGAGGTGTCATAAGGCTTACCTCACCACCGTTTTCTTACGATCACCTGAAAATTCGGACATAGTTGCATTGCAAAACGGACCGCAGTCCGGAACGTTTCTTGCGGCTAAATAGTTGCCGCACCCTGTGATCGCCCGTCGAGAATGAGCAGAGCGACGTGCAGCGAGGTGACCGACTCACCGTCAGCAAGGTCTACGCCGAGTATCTGTTCGATGCGAGAGAGCTTGGCGTACAACGACGGCCGGCTCATGTGTAGATGAGACGCGAGCGCCGACTTGTTGCCGACATGCTGCACGTAGCCGCGCAGCACGTCGAGCAGATCTCCTCCGGTGTTGATGTCGTCGAGCACCAGGTCGCGCAGTTCCGATTCGGCGAACCGCTGCAACCGAGGATCGTCGCGCAGGAGCGAGATCAATCCGCGAATTCCGATGTCCTGCACACCGAAGACGACACGCTCCGACGTCGGCATCCCGGCCGCGACCTCGGCCACCTGGGACGCCTGAAGCAGCGTGTGGATCGTCGACATCACCTGCCGTCCGGGCGCGCCCAGGCCATAAACCGCACCTGCGTGGCCAACCGTTCGCTCGACGTCGCGACGAGTGGCAGCCGCGAGAGCGTCGAGTGAGTGTTGGCGCGACCTGCCACGTGGCGTCGTCAACGCGAGCACCACCAGGACCTCTCCGGCGTCGCGCGCGGAGAAGAGTGCACTGTGTCCCTGAGCCCCGACAACCCGCACCACGACGTCGAGCAACTGCGCGGTGCGACGTCGTGTGGCGATCGGATCGTCACTGGCCGGCCAGCCGGGCACTCGCACCGAGATCGGCACGTACTCGTTGGCTTCGCGCAGGCCGAGGGCGAATGCCCGTGCCGCAACCTCACCCTCGTCTCGAATGCGTTCTTGCAGAACGTCGTCGACGAGTCCTGCCTGTGCCTGCCGCTCGATGTCGAGGCGGCCACGCTCGGCCATCCGATGCATCACGAGCGCCTGCGCGGCGCGCTCGAGCACCATCGCCGTTCGCTGCTGGTCGGCGTGCGATTCGGGAACGATCAGCCTGGCCCAGTGGTCGTCGGCGCGACCGACGTCGACGATCGTCCACAGCGCCCGCCCCGGAACATCATTCGACGCTGTGTCAGATGCATGCAGCCGCGAACGACGTTCCCAGTCATGAAGTAGCGATGCCGCCGATGCTCCAGCCGACGCCACCGCGTGATGTTGCAGGTTCTCCAATACGACGGGTGAATCTAGCAGCGCTGCAACGCTGTTCGTGATCTCTGCCGGCGACGCACGACGCATGGTGAGTTGCGTGAACGTCTCGTGAGTGCGGTGCGCGAACTCGACGGCGGCGTACTGTTCGGCAACCAGGCTGCGGTGGACCTGTTCGGTCACCTCCACGAACTTGATCTCCCGGCGCAACACTACGGCGGTCAAGCCCAACTCGACGGCCACCGGCCCGATCTCCGGCGGTATCGGGAACGAATCGTCGAACTCGGCGATCACCCCGAGCGCGCCCGCACGAGCAAGGTTCTCGAGGTACCGTCGCGGATCACGCCGTAGGGCTTCGCCCGTGGTCAGGACGAGTTCTCCGCCCTCGAGCAGGTGCCCGAGATCGCCGAGGTCGCTGACGTGCACCCACCTCACCGTGCGCTCCGCGCCGGCTGTGCTCAACACGTCGGGGAGCCCGGCACGGATCACCGGCAGATCGATGACGTCGCCGACAGTGAGAGTCATCGGAATCTCACGAAGGGGACTTTACGAGGTGTAAGAGGTCTTCGAATTTCACTGACAGAGTGTAGCGCGCCAAACCGCCTGTTCTGACCCAGAATGGAAGGTACTCGTACGACGACTCTGCCCGCCGTGGGTCGCGTGCCAAAGTCCGTTCTTGTGGAGGAGTTCTGATGACAGCGATCGTGCAGCACTGGCGTGACGGCAAAGCGTTCGCCGGGGATTCGACGGCGACCGCCCCGGTCACCAATCCGGCAACCGGCGTCGTGACCGCTGAGGTCGCGCTGGCGTCCGACGCGGATGCGCGCACCGTCATCGCCGCCGCTGCCGACGCGTTCCCCGCGTGGCGGGATACGTCGTTGGCCAAGCGCACGGCGGTGCTGTTCCGATTCCGTGAACTGCTCAACGAACGCAAGCAGGAGTTGGCGGCGATCATCACCGCCGAGCACGGCAAGGTGCTCTCCGATGCCCTCGGTGAGATCAGCCGCGGGCAGGAGGTCGTCGAATTCGCCTGCGGCATCCCACATCTCCTCAAGGGCGGCTACACCGAGAACGCCTCGACCAACGTCGACATCCACTCCGTACACCAGCCACTCGGACCCGTCGCCATCATCAGCCCGTTCAACTTCCCCGCCATGGTCCCCATGTGGTTCTTTCCCATCGCCATCGCCGCAGGCAACACCGTCGTCGTCAAGCCGTCGGAAAAGGACCCAAGCGCATCGATCTGGCTGGCCGAACTCTGGAAAGAAGCAGGCCTGCCCGACGGCGTATTCAACGTCCTGCAGGGCGACAAGACCGCCGTCGACGAACTGCTGACCAACAAGAGCATCAAGGCAGTCAGCTTCGTCGGCTCCACCCCCATCGCCCAGTACGTGTACGCCACCGGAACCGCCAACGGTAAGCGCGTCCAGGCTCTCGGCGGCGCGAAGAACCACGCCATCATCCTGCCCGACGCCGACCTCGACCTCGCCGCAGACGCCATGGTCAACGCCGGATTCGGTTCCGCAGGCGAACGCTGCATGGCGATCTCGGTGGCCGTCGCCGTCGGCGACATCGCCGACGACCTCGTCGCCAAGATCACCGAACGCGCCACCACCATCGTCACCGGCGACGGCACCACCAACGCCGACATGGGACCCCTGGTCACCAAGGCTCACCGCGACAAGGTCGCCGGCTACGTCGACGCAGGCGAAAAGGCCGGAGCCACCGTCGTTCTCGACGGCCGCACGGTCGAGGCCGATGGCGGCGCCGACGGATTCTGGCTCGGACCAACGCTTTTCGACAACGTCACCCCCGACATGAGCATCTACACCGACGAAATCTTCGGGCCGGTCCTGTCGGTCGTCCGCGTCGACACCTACGACGAAGCGCTCGACCTGATCAACAACAACCCTTACGGCAACGGCACCGCGATCTTCACCAACGACGGCGGCGCAGCCCGACGCTTCGGCAACGAAGTCGAAGTCGGCATGGTCGGCATCAACGTCCCGATCCCCGTGCCCATGGCCTACTACAGCTTCGGCGGCTGGAAAGCGTCGCTGTTCGGCGACAGCCACGCCCACGGCACCGAGGGAATACACTTCTTCACACGCACCAAAGCCATCACCACCCGCTGGCTCGACCCGAGCCACGGAGGGTTGAACCTCGGCTTCCCCCAGAACGCCTGAGCACTAACGATTTCGAAACGGATTGCTGCACATGACCATTCAATCTGAGCGAACCAGCCCCGCCATCGATCTCGATGCCGCCAAGCGGGCGTACGAGCTCGATCGCAAGCACGTCTTCCACTCGTGGTCGGCGCAGGCGAAACTCAATCCGATGACGATCACCGCCACCGAGGGGTGCTACGTGTGGGACGGCGAGGGCAATCGCCTTCTCGACTTCTCGTCGCAGATGGTCAACACCAACATCGGCCACCAGCACCCTAAGGTCGTCGCCGCGATCGCGGAGCAGGCCGCCAAGTTGTGTACCGTCGCGCCTGCACACGTCAACGATGCGCGCTCGGAGGCCGCACGGCTCATCGCCGAACGGACTCCCGGTGAGTTGAATCAGATCTTTTTCACCAACGGCGGCGCCGACGCCAACGAGCACGCGGTTCGCATGGCACGCTTGCACACGGGTCGTCGAAAAGTGTTGTCGCGCTATCGCTCTTACCACGGCGGCACCGACACCGCGGTGAACCTGACGGGCGATCCACGTCGCTGGCCCAACGACTACGGCGACGCTGGCGTCGTACATTTCTTCGGGCCGTTCCTGTACCGCTCGCGCTTCCATGCGACAACGCAGGAGCAGGAGTGTGAACGCGCTCTCGACCACCTGGAAGAGACCATCCGCATGGAAGGTCCTTCTCAGATCGCGGCGATCATCCTGGAGACCATTCCCGGCACCGCGGGCATCATGATTCCGCCGCCCGGCTACCTGCGCGGCGTGCGGGAGATCTGCGACCGCTACGGCATCGTTTTCATCGCCGACGAGGTGATGGCCGGATTCGGACGCTCGGGCAAGTGGTTCGCAATCGAGCACGGCGACGACGAGCAGGGCCCCATCGTCCCCGACCTGCTGACCTTCGCCAAGGGCGTCAACTCGGGCTACGTCCCACTCGGCGGTGTCGCGATAAGTCCGCACATCGCAGCAACTTTCGCCGAGACCCCGTACCCCGGCGGGCTGACCTACTCGGGTCACCCGCTCGCGACCGCGGCCGCTGTCGCGACGATCAACGCGATGGCCGACGAGGGAATGGTCGAGAATGCCGCACGCGTCGGCGCCGAGGTGATCGGTCCCGAGCTCGAGCGGATCGCAGCGCGGCATCCCAGCGTCGGCGAGGTACGTGGCGCAGGTGTCTTCTGGGCCGTCGAATTGGTCAAGGACTCAGAGACTCGCGAGCCACTCGCCCCCTACGGCGCTAGCAGCGATGCCATGAACAAGGTGATCGCAGCGTGCAAGTCGAGTGGAATGCTGCCGTTCGCGAACTTCAACCGCATCCACGTCTGCCCGCCATGCACCATCTCCGACGACGAGGCCCGCGAAGGACTCGCGATCCTCGACGCCGCACTGGAGGTCGCCGACGCTGCGTTGTGAGAGGCACCCCGGCGCGACGAAGCCCGGTTCCGACGCGTGTCGGAACCGGGCTTCGTCGCGTATACGGTCGATTCTCGGGTGAATTCCGCTACTGCAACAGCGGATGCATGGACTCCGCTCACGCCCGCGACAGCGCGCCCTTTGAGACGGAGCTCCGCCGCGTCGACGCCCAATAGGCCAGTGCCACAGCGACAATGCCCACGACGGCGGCAACCGCGATCGGAGTCGACGTCGACCACGCATTCACAGCGATGGCCAGCAGCGCCCACGCAAGGGTAATGGGCAGCGATGGAAGCACACTGCCGTAAAGGTAGGTGACGGTGACCGCTACGAGCGCAGCGATGATCAGGACCACGAGTTGCCAACCGACCGACGACTCGTCGGCCGCACCGCTACGTGCGATGTCTGATGCCCAGTTGACGAACACCGCAGCGGTTGCCCATCCCGCGTAGATACCGATCGTGACGCGGACGAGAGTGGTTGTCGAAGAATGGCTTTCGACCGGAAGTGCCGCGATGCGCGCGGCGTCGAGCAATGCGATGGCCATGACGGTGAGCAGGATCGAGGGCAGCCAGTCGATCGAGGCTGCCGACACGATCAACCACAGCGTCGCGGCTCCGCACGCGATGGCCAGGTCGACGGCGAGACGTTGCCCGAACTGCGTGCCGGTCTGCCGCTTTTGTACGAAGACGACGGCGGTGATGATCGACAGCACGTAAATGACGCCCCAGATCGCGAATGCGTAGCCAGCGGGGCTGATGAACAGGTCGACACCATCGTCGTTGGGCTCACCGTCGAAGAGCGCCAGTGGGAGAAACACGGCCAGTGCCTGGGTGATGGACAGGATGAGGACGGCCCACGCTACGGGTGCCGAGACTCGCGCGGATTGCTGGAGGTCGAGGGGCATATGTCCGAGTTTACGGACTGCTGGAACTCTTCGACTGCCTCACTCAGCGGCCAGTGGCATCACCCACGTCGTCGAGTCTCCACACCGACGCGGTCGGGCACAGTCCTTACCGTGAAATCCCGCCCAGTCTGGTCAGTCCGGAACCATTTGCGAGATTTCTGCGGGATTCTCGACCGGCCTACTCGTCGGGCCGATCACCACATCGCTGTGCAAGACCTGTTTTGCTCCCCCACCAGGACTCGAACCTGGAATGCCTGAACCAAAATCAGAAGTGTTGCCGATTACACCATGGGGGATTACTCGCCTAGAAGTGTGCCACAGGCACGGCTGACGATTGTGCCACGGGTGGCCGCGGCGATCTCAACCAGCACACGCCGCGCAACCGGCGCCGCGGACCCCACGCCAGACGCGGGCCGAACTGGCAGAAGCGGCTGGTGCACCAGCCGCGTTCTCCAGAACGGCCCGCGTTTGCGCGGCGCGGCTGGCCCGCGCCCGACCGACCCTCAGTCCTTCGGGCCGCCGGCGACGTAGATGACCTGGCCGGAGACGAAGCCTGCGCCCTCGGAGGCGAAGAACGAGGCGGTGTGGGCGATGTCCTCGGGCTTGCCGGTGCGGGCGACGGGGATGGCGGAGGCGTTCAGCTTCTTGAACTCCTCGAAGTCCATGCCGACGCGGGCAGCGGTCGCCGCTGTCATGTCGGTCTCGATGAAGCCGGGGGCGATCGCGTTGGCGGTCACGCCGAACTTGCCCAGCTCGATCGCCAGAGTCTTGGTGAAGCCCTGCATACCCGCCTTGGCTGCGGAGTAGTTGGCCTGGCCGCGGTTGCCCAGAGCGGAGGTCGACGACAGGTTCACGATGCGGCCCCAACCGGCGTCGACCATGTACTTCTGGCATGCGCGGCTCATCAGGAAGGCGCCGCGCAGGTGCACGCCCATGACGGCGTCCCAGTCGTCGACGCTCATCTTGAACAGCAGGTTGTCGCGCAGGATGCCCGCGTTGTTCACCAGCACCGTCGGTGCGCCGAGCTCGGCGGCGACCTTCTCGACGGCCGCGTTGACCGACGCCTCGTCGGAGACGTCTGCGCCGACGGCGATCGCCTTGCCGCCTGCGTCGTTGATCGCCTTGGCGGTGTCGGCTGCGGCCTCCTCGGTGATGTCGAGAACGGCGACGGCCAGACCGTCGTCGGCGAGGCGCTTGGCCACCGCCGCGCCGATGCCCCGACCCGATCCGGTCACGATTGCTGTCTTCTGAGTGCTCATGCGAACTCCTCCATTGCGTGTACGTCTCCTGTGACGTGCGTCCCCTCGGTTCTATCAGTCGCCGTTCGGGTGGCCATCACCACCTGCACCCCGGCCACTACCTGCACTGACGCTTCTGCGTCGTCAACGAGTCAGTAGTATCGGTCCGTCGCCACGCCGGACGCGGTCAGTCGGTGCGCGCGGCGCGCAGTCGTCGAATCCCGGAGGTGGACATGACAGAGAAGTCAGCAGCGACAGCCGTGATCGTCCTCGCCGCAGGCGCGGGCACTCGGATGAAGTCCAAGACGCCGAAGATCCTGCACGCCATCGGCGGACGCTCACTCGTCGGTCACGTGCTGCACGGTGCGGCGTCGGCTTCCGCCGATCAACTCGTCGCCGTCGTCGGCCACGAACGCGAACGCGTCACTGCGGCCGTCAATGAGATCGCCGATGAGCTCGGCACCGAGGTTGTTGTGGCCGTGCAGGATTCGCCCGCCGGGACAGGCGACGCAGCGCGTGCAGGTCTGACCGCACTCCCCGACGACTTCGCAGGCACCGTGATCGTGACCGCCGCCGACATCCCGCTCCTCGATGGCCAGACGATCGAGGATCTCGTCGCCACACACACCGCCGGCGAGGGCGCAGCAGTCACGCTGACCGGGTTCATCGCCGACGAACCGACCGGTTACGGACGCATCATCCGCACCAACGACGGATCGGTGCAGGCAATCGTCGAGGAGAAGGACGCAACCGACGCGCAGCGCGCGATCACCGAGGTCAACGCGGGTATCTACGCTTTCGACGCCGACGCGTTGCGAACCGCGCTGCAACAGCTCTCCACCGACAACGCGCAGGGCGAGTTCTACCTGACCGACGTCATCGAGATTGCACGTACGGCGGGCAAGACCGTCCGCGCGCACATCGTCGACGACCCGCTCGTCGTCGCCGGCTGCAACGACCGCGCACAGCTGTCCGCACTCGGCGCCGCGCTCAACGCGACGATCGTGCGACGTCACCAGCTCACGGGCGTCACCGTCGTCGATCCGGCAAGCACGTGGATCGACGTCGACGTGGAGATCGAGTCCGACGTCCGGATCGAACCCGGTACCCAGCTGCACGGTCGCACCCGCATCGCCGAGGATGCCGTCGTCGGCCCCGACACCACGCTGACCGACGTCGTGGTCGGACGCGGCGCGTCGGTGATCCGCACCCACGGCTCCGAGGCAACCATCGGCGACGACGCGTCGGTCGGTCCGTTCGCATTCTTGCGGCCGGGCACCGAATTGGGTGCGCGGGGCAAGATCGGCACCTTCGTCGAGACCAAGAAAGCGAGCATCGGCGCAGGTAGCAAGGTTCCGCACCTCACCTATGTCGGCGACGCGACGATCGGCGAGGAGTCCAACATCGGGGCGTCGAGCGTCTTCGTCAACTACGACGGCGTGAACAAGCACCAGACGGTGATCGGGTCGCATTGCCGGACGGGTTCGGACAACATGTTCGTCGCTCCGGTGCAGGTCGGTGACGGCGCCTATACCGGGGCAGGTACGGTCATTCGGGACGATGTCCCGCCCGGCGCCCTCGCGGTCTCGTCGGGTCCACAACGCAACATCGACGGTTGGGTACCCCGCAAACGCCCCGATACGGCTGCCGCACGCGCAGCGATCGAGGCAGGCGCGGCCGATACTCAGCCCGAACAGCCCGGCTCCTAGCCACGTGACCCGCTGGCAGAGCCACCCACCGGCCGACGATCGAGTAGAAGAGTTTCCATGACCTGGACCACCGACAACCAGAAGAACCTGATGCTGTTCTCGGGGCGTGCACACCCCGACCTCGCGCAGGCTGTCGCCGACGAACTCGGCATCAAGCTGACACCGCAGACCGCGCGGAACTTCGCCAACGGCGAGATCTTCGTTCGCTACGAGGAGTCGGTGCGCGGTTCGGATGCGTTCGTGATCCAGAGCTGCCCCGCCCCGCTCAACGAGTGGGTGATGGAGGCGCTGATCATGATCGACGCGCTCAAGCGTGGCTCGGCCAAGCGCATCAGCGTGATCCTGCCTTTCTACCCGTACGCACGTCAGGACAAGAAGGCCCGCGGCCGTGAACCGATCTCGGCCCGCCTCATCGCCGACCTGATGAAGACCGCAGGCGCCGACCGCATCATCTCGGTCGACCTGCACACCGATCAGATCCAGGGCTTCTTCGACGGCCCCGTCGACCACATGCACGCTCAGGGACAGCTTTCCGACTACGTCCGCGGCAAGTACGGCATCGAGAACCTCGTCGTCGTCTCGCCGGATTCGGGTCGTGTGCGCGTGGCCGAGAAGTGGTCGGACGCACTCGGCGGCGCGCCGGTCGCGTTCATCCACAAGACCCGTGACCCGATGGTCGCCAACCAGATCGTCGCGCACCGCGTCGTCGGTGAGGTCGAAGGCCGCACCTGCGTGGTCATCGACGACATGATCGACACCGGCGGCACCATCGTCGGCGCGGTCTCGAAGCTGAAGGAAGCGGGCGCGGGCGACGTCATCATCGCCACGACGCACGCGGTCTTCTCCGATCCGGCCGCCGAGCGCCTCGCCAACTCCGAGGCCGACGAGGTCATCGTGACCGACACGCTCCCGATCCCGCAGGAGAAGCGCTTCGACAAGCTGACCGTGATCTCGATCGCCCCGCTGCTGGCACAGACCATCCGCGAGGTGTTCGAACACGGTTCGGTGACAAGCCTTTTCGACGGCAACGCCTGATCTCGACCAGCTCGATCAACGAACCATGTTGACGACCACCGCCGCCCGACGCGATTGGGCGGCGGTGGTGTCGCTTGGGCTCGGTGTGTTCACCATCACCACCACCGAGATCATGCCCATTGGATTACTCCGTCCGATGGCCACCGACCTCGACGTCTCCGAGGGCACCATCGGCCTCACGGTCACGTTCTTCGCGTTCGTGGCCGCGATCAGTGCACCCACCCTCTCCACGGCGACACGACGCCTCGACCGTCGCCCGATCCTGCTCGCGGTGATGGCCGCCTTCGTCGTCGGGAACACGCTCACCGCACTCGCCGTGAATTACACGATGCTGGTGGCGGTCCGCATGGCGATCGGCGTCGCCCTCGGGTTGATGTGGGCGATCGTCGCCGCAACCGCGGTGCGTCTGGTGCCGCCGAACGCTGCCGTCCGCGCAACCACGATCGCGTTCTCAGGGGTGTCGCTGGCGTCGGTGCTCGGCATGCCCGTCGGCACTGTGATCGGGCAGGCGTTCGGCTGGCGGGCCGCGTACTGGACACTCGCCGGATTGAGCGCGGTGACCCTGACCGCCCTGGCCGTACTGCTGAGATCGGTGCCCGGCGACAGCGAGACGATCGGGCTTCGCGGACTCCCCCGCTTGCTGCGGATGCGCAATCTCCGAACGACCCTCATCGTGACCGCGCTGCTGATCACCGGCGCCTACGCCGCCTACACCTACGTCACACCGTTCATCGTGGAGATCATTGGAATCGACGCCGACCTGGTCGGCGTCGTCCTGCTGGTGATGGGCGTGGCAGGGGTCGCGGGCAACTTCACGGCCGGGGCGTTCCTGACCCGGACGCAGTCGGTGCGGTGGTCGCTGGCGGCGATCATCGCAGTCCTCGCGGGTGCACTGATACTCACGCCCGTCGCGAGTCTGTGGCTTCCCGCGGCTCTCGTCGGACTCCTCGTCTGGGCCGCCGGATACGCCGCTGCCCCGATCGGCCTGCAGACGACGGTGTTCCGCGTGGCGCCCGCCTACCGGGAATCGGCGACGACGCTGTACTCCACGACGTTCAATTTCTCGATCGGTGTCGGAGCTCTGCTCGGTGCCCTCGCGATCGAGCGCGGCGGCGCGCTCGCACCCGTCATCGTGGGAGCCGTGTGCGCGACGGTCGCGCTTGCCGTCGCACTCACCCTCCCCACGCGCGTGAGCCCCGACGATCCGGCCGCAGTGCCTGGGTAAGGTTGCCGCCATGAACACTGGGCGCGAGGCGACTGGCAACACCGAGACCGCGACGATCTACCACAACCCGAAGTGCTCGACCTCCCGCAAAGCCCTACAGCGCCTCCGCGACGAGGGTGTCGAGCCGACGATCGTGAAGTACGTCGACGAGCCGTACACCCGCGAGCAACTCGAGAAGCTCTTCGCCGATGCCGGCGTCACGGTTCGCCAGGCCGCACGCAAGCGCGAGGCGCTCTACAAGGAACTCGACCTCGACGCCGCGTCGGATGAGAAACTGCTCGACGAGATGGTCGCGCACCCGATCCTCGTCGAACGTCCGTTTGTGGTGACCGACAAGGGAACTCGCCTCGCTCGCCCACTCGACAAGCTCGACGAGATCCTCTGACCGCTCAGAACAGCAGCGGTCCGACGGTATTCGCCAGCCCGCGCGCGGCGTCGGTGAGTGAGCAGATCGCCTCGAGCCTGCTCGACACCCCGCCGATCATCACCGCACCGCGGACCGCACCGTCGACGTCGTAGATCGGCACGGCGAGATGGGCGTGGTGCACCACCAGTTCACCGTCGTCGACCGCGACGTCGGTGCGTCGGATCTCGGCGATCTGCTCCTCGAGCCGCGCCAGGTCGATGATCGTGGCGGGCGTGACGGGTTGCAGCGGCATCTCCAGCGCGTCGCGCCACTGCGACAGCGACGCGAGCAGCAGTTTGCCCGCGGCCGACGCGTGCAGATACCGCATGAGCTCGCCGACGCCGTCGAGCGGATGGTCGGGGTCGGCGTCGAGGACGCGCACCGAGGCGGGCCTGAAGTAGAGCAGATGGACGGCGAAGCGTACCGAGCCCCGGAAGTCGTCGAGGCGCTCGGCCGCGCGAGCAGGGACGGGCGGCGTGGCGACCCCGTCGACGAAGGAGGCGAGACGGGTGCCGATCGCGAAACCACGCAAATCGGCTGTCCGCACCAGGAACTCGTCGGCGACGAGACTGTTGAGCAGGCGGTAGGTGCTCGCGGACGGGAGGTCGAGGCGCTCGGCGATGTCGCGGGCCGTCGTACCGATGCCGAGGTCTGCGACGGTCTCGATGATCTGCAGCGCGCGCACCACCGAATCCGATTTCGGCGCACGACCTATCGCCATCTCGCCCCCTCACCCCGGTTCGACGACCGATTCCCTCCCCTGCTCACCGCAGCGTCGCCGTGGTCAGGATGTCGGCGCTCGTCGTCGCATCGAAGACACCGACACCGGCGAGCAGTCGAGGACTGCGCCGCGCGACGAACAGCACGAGCGCCGTCACCACGACCATCGACGCGACGTAGACGACGCCGAGAACCCGACCGTGTCCGACGCCGGTGCCGAA
>NZ_LZMO01000253.1:0-4389 GCF_001665715.1 Gordonia sp. 852002-10350_SCH5691597 | reverse complement strand
CTGCCCGCCGCGCTGCGTGCCACCGCCCGCGAGTTCTTCGCCATGTCGCCGGAGGTGAAGGGGCAGTACGCCGTCGGAGTCGGTGGTCGGGGCTGGATCGGCCCGGGCCTGGAGGCCAATGGCTACTCCGAGGGCACCGAAACACCTCCCGACCTGAAGGAGACCTACAACTCGGGCGCCCAGACACGAGTCGGCATCCCCGAGGTGGACGACTACTGGTTCGCTCCGGACGTCTGGCCCGCGGAGGCGCCACGGTTACGCGAACTGTTCACCGCGTGGACTGCGGCGTGCAAGAAGCTCTCCGACGATCTGCTCGCCCTGATGGCGGCGTCGCTGGGACTTTCCGGCAGCGAGAATCCTTTTCGCGACCTCGCGGGCTCAGCCACCTGGACGTCGAACATCAATCACTATCCGCCCATGACCGATGTCGGCGAGCCCGAGCCCGGGCAGTACCGCATCGGCCCGCACACCGACTTCGGCACCGTGACCATCCTCGACCGCGAGCCGGGCGCGGGTGGGTTGCAGGTCTACAGCGAGGAGGGTGGCTGGGCGGATGCGCCGTACGATCCGTCGGCGTTGACGGTCAACATCGGCGACCTGCTCGAGTACTGGTCGGGCGGCCGATGGCCCGCTGGCAGGCACCGTGTGCTGCCGCCGCAACCTGACGCCCCGGAAGAAGATCTCGTCTCGTTGATCTTCTTCTACGAGCTCAACCACGACGCCGTGGTGACTCCGCTCGAGCCGCCGGTCGGCAAGGTGGCCGGTCGCCCGCCCGTCACCAGCGGTGAATTCATCAGGGAGCGGCTCGACGCGATCACCGTCGGCTAGCGGTCGACCGTGCACCCGTTGCCGTCGACCGTGTGCTGAAAGTGGTTGAGTGGGCGTCCAATTCGTTCGAGAGTGCGCTGCTGTGGTCCACGGGGCTACTGTCGGGGAATGCGCTCACTGATCCCACTCGCCGCGCCAGTGGATCCCGCGCAGGCGCTGACGAGGATCGCGTGGTTGCTCGAGCGCGACAGGCAGAGCAGCTACCGTGTCGAGGCGTTCCGGCGTGCGGCCGCGACGGTCGTCGAGGTCGGTGATGACGAGATTCGACGACGCTCCGCGGAGGGCTCGCTGACCGCGTTGTCGGGCATCGGCAAGACCACCGCAGCCGTGATCGACGACGCCGTCTCCGGGACACTTCCCGACTACCTCGGCGGATTGCAGGCCCAGGCCGATCCCTTGACCGACACGGGAGCCGAGTCCGGCGACCTGCTCTACGAGGCGCTGCGTGGCGACCTCCACGCGCACACCACGTGGAGTGACGGCGGCGCGTCCATCGACGAAATGGCAGCGGCGGCAAGCGCTCTCGGACAGCAGTGGCTTGCGATCACCGATCACTCGCCGCGGCTGACCGTCGCCAATGGACTCTCGGCCGAGCGTCTCGATGCCCAGATCGGCGTCATCGAGCAGTTCAACGCGCGCGGCGAGTCCGACGTCACGCTGCTGACCGGGATCGAGGTCGACATCCTCGGCGACGGCACGCTCGACCAGTCTCCGGAGATGCTCGACCGCCTCGATGTCGTGACGGCGTCGGTGCATTCGAAGCTCAGAATGGACGCTGGCCCGATGACACGTCGGATGGTGGCCGCCGTCGAACATCCGCGGGTTCGCGTCCTCGGGCACTGCACCGGACGGCTGATCACCGGAGGACGCGGTAAGCGACCGCAGTCGACATTCGATGCGCACGAGGTGTTCTCCGCCTGCCGTGACACCGGAACCGCGGTCGAGATCAATTCGCGCCCCGAACGCGCCGACCCGCCCGACGACCTACTCGCGCTGGCACGGGATCTCGGCTGCCTTTTCGCCATCGACTCCGACGCGCATGCGCCCGGTCAGCTCGAGTTCAAGGCATTGGGTGCCCAGCGTGCCGAGGCGATGGGGATCGATCAGGACAGAGTCGTGACCACCTGGTCGTTGCGCCGCCTGCGAGAGTGGCTCGCAGACCCTCAGACCGCCTCGTCGTGAACACCGTCATGCGCGCGCCCGGCCGCCACGAACGCTGCAACGGAAATCACTGCGCAACAAGCCATCACGATGGCAAGCGGGCCCGCGGTGTCGGAACCGCGGATGCTCACCAGAGGTGACACAAGTGCGCCGAGCCCGAATTGCAGAGCACCCAGCACGGCAGACGCTGCACCGGCAGCTGATCCCACGTGGCTCATCGCAAGCCCGGTGGCGGTGCCGAACACCAGTCCGAGGCTGCTCACGCACACGAACAGGGGCACCGCGAGCCAACCCGTTGGCGCGCCGGTGGCGACCAGAACGCCGAAAGTGGCTGTCGCGAGGCACATCACGACCAACCCGGTGGCCACGATCCCGCGCAGCGAGCGAGTCGACGACAGTCTGGCGGCGAGTCCGCTCACCGCCATCAGCCCGAGTGCGTTGATTCCGAACATCAGGCCGTACACGCCGGAGCTGAGCCCCATCATGTCCTGATAGACGAACGGCGACGCCGAGATGTAGGACATCATGACCGCGAAGGCGAATGCGAATGCGGCGCTGTAACCGAGGAATCCGACGTCGAGTAACTCCGAGAAGCCGTTGCGAGGAGTGGAGTTTCGAGCGCTGTGTCGTCTCGAGCGCGGGAGGGTCTCGCGGATCACCGTCAGCGCCGACACCAGCATCAGCACTGAGATCGCGAGCACCACGCCGAGGACGCCGCGCCAGCCCAGCGGCGACACCAGGACACCGCCGAGAAGAGGGGCCACCACCGGCGCGACGCCGCCGACGATCATCATCAGGCTGAAGGCGCGTGCGGCTTGACGGCCCTCCGAGAGGTCGGAGATGATCGCCCGACCGATCACCATGCCCGCCGCGCCGCCGAGTCCCTGAGCAAACCGCGCTGCGACGAGCACGCCGATCGACGGCGCGAGAACAGCGACGATGCCTGCGACCACGCACAACGTGGCGCCTGCGATCAGCGGACCACGTCGCCCGAACCGATCAGACATCGGCCCGAAGACGAGCTGCCCGAGCGTGATGCCGACCAGGAACGCTGTCAGCGAGAGCTGAACGGCCGTCGCCGACGTCTGCAACTCCTCGGTCATCTGGGGGAAAGCAGGCAGGTAGAGGTCCGTGGCGAAAGGCGCCACCGCCGACAGCAGCGCGAGCACCACGAGCAGCAGTCCGCCGACGCCGGGCTTGCCGGTCGATGGTGCAGACGCGGACCGGTGTCCGCTCTCCGGCTGCGAAACAGAGGGGGATGGGGTGCGACCGTGTGCGTCGGTCGGCTGCGTGCCGCCGTCGGCGCGAGGGGAGGACGACATACTGGTCATCGAATCACGCGCCGCGCGGACCGGGGATTGCGCCCTCTACAGCGGATTGCGCTCTCGACTGGCGCGAGTGCTCTGACCGCGTCAGGGTGGACCTGAAACAGAGCAACCGGGCGACGTAGATCGTCGAGAGCAGGGAGTCGCGGGTGAACGCACCGATCATGTCCAAATCCGATGCCGCCGAGCTGATCATCGCCGCGCGAATCCGTGCAGGCCTGACGTGGGCCGAGATCGCAGACCGTATCGAGGCGCCGCTGGTGTGGACCGTCGCGGCCCTACTCGGAAAGCATCCGGTGCCCGCAGAGAAGGCCGAGATCGTCTGCGAACTACTCGGGCTCGGCCAAGGGGTCGCCGAGAGTCTGCGTCTGCAGCCTGCCCGTACCCGGGATGATGAACTGGTTACCGATCCGACGATCTACCGGTTCTACGAGGCACTCGCGGTCTACGGCCCTGCGCTCAAAGAGCTCATCCACGAGGAGTTCGGCGACGGCATCATGAGCGCGATCAACTTCAAGGTCGACATCGCCAGGCGGCCCGACCCCGACGGCGATCGCGTGGTGGTCACCTTCGACGGGAAGTTCCTCGATTACCGCTGGTGAACGCGATTCTGTGGCGCCGCACATATCCGTCGCGCCCACATCACCGGTAGCATTCCGTCGGATTTGTCCGACAAACGAAGGCAGGGCTGGCGATGGGTGCGGCGCGTGAAGGAATCGTCGGCGGTGCGCGGCGGCAAGCGGCACGCGGGGTGGGACTCGTGTCGAGCTATCTGCGGCCGTACTCGTCGGCACACGGCGTCGCCGATTGCGACGACGAATACCGCAGCGGCGACTGGGATTACCTCGCCAACGAGCAGGAGGCTCCGCGCTTCCACGTCGTCGCCGGGTACTGCCTGCGCACCTCACCCCGACCCCGAGTGCTCGAACTCGGCTGCGGCGAGGGGCTGTTGGCGCAGCGGCTCTCGCCTGCGCATTACACGGAGTTTCTCGGAGTCGACGCCGCGCAGGATGCCGTCGAGAAGGCTAGTGCGAGGGGGCTCGACCGCGCCGCGTTCGTGCAATCCGACGCCAGC
>NZ_LZMO01000252.1:0-24460 GCF_001665715.1 Gordonia sp. 852002-10350_SCH5691597 | reverse complement strand
AAGCGACAACCTTGAGGGGTGCGGGGCATTACTGCATTCAGAAGCATTTACAGTTCACTCACGCGGGAGCTCCGGGTCGCTGCGGATTCCGCACCAGGACCCCGCAGGGCATAGATTGAGAGTCATGAACGATCGCGATCGGGGACAAGACAGACGAGGCCGCGGGCGTGGGGCGGACAGTCGCGGACGAGGGCCTGACGGGCGAGGACGCGCGTCGGATCGACGTGGTTCGGACCGGCGGGGCTCGGAGGGTCGGCCGGCGGGTCCGCCGTTGCCCGACGACGTCGTGGCGTCGGATCTCGACCAAGAAGTCCGTCGGGATCTGCTGACGCTGGACAAGGCGAACGCAGATCGGGTGGCGCGTCACCTGGTGATGGTCGCTCAACTGCTCGATTCCGATCCGGAGTTGGCGCTTGCTCACGCACGTGCAGCGCGGGAACGCGCCTCCAGGGTCGGATTGGTCCGTGAAACCGCAGGAATAGCGGCGTACAACGCAGGTGAGTGGCAAGAAGCTCTGACCGAGTTGCGTGCCGCACGCAGAATCAACGGCGGTACATCGTTGCTGCCGTTGATCGCCGACGCGGAGCGCGGACTCGGCCGCCCAGAACGTGCCATCGAAATCGCTCGTAGTGAAGAGGGGCGCTCGCTCACCGGCGACGAGGCGACAGAAATGCACATCGTCGAGGCAGGCGCTCGCATCGATGCCGGCGAACCCGCGAAAGCACTCGTGACGCTTCAGGCGGAAGATCTCGCACCAGGTCGGACGGGCACGATGGCCGCACGGCTGTTCTACGCCTATGCATCCGCACTGTTGGCCGCTGACCGTCGCGATGATGCGGTGACCTGGTACATGAACGCCGCCGCCGCAGACGTCGACGATGCCACCGATGCGGAGTTCCGCCTGATGGAGCTCTCGGAGGACATGAGTCCCGACACCCCATCGGAAGGCGAGCCTTCCGATGGGGGAGATGTCGTCGACGTCGTCGGTGCCCCCGAAGAGACCGAAGCGACCGACGACACCGACGACACCGTGGTTGCGGCCGCTGGTGGTGCAGACGCCGCGTCGGTGAACGAGCAGGTCGATGACGCAGTAGATGATGCTGCCCGGTCGGAGACCTCCAGCGCGGCTGCGGAAGCCGCAACCACGTCGGCTACAGAACCATCCGATCAGGAATCGGCTCCCTCGAGCACGGCTTCGACGCCTACAACTCCTGTGCAAGCTCCTGAACCGTCGACGCAAGCTCCTGAACCGTCGACGCAAGCTCCTGAACCGTCGACGCCGGTGGCGGAGCGTTCGGCACCAGCTGCCGAGCCTTCTACGCCGAGCACGGCTTCCACTGAACAGGCTGACATCGCCACGACGTCGACACCAGCAGCGTCGAACGTATCCTCGCCGAAGCCGCAGGCTCCGCCGGAAGGGTCGCTGGCCGATCACTACGAGGCGTTGCTCCTCGATCTCGACGGCACCGTGTTCGCAGGCAAGGAGCCGACTCACGGAGCGCGAGAAACCCTAGACGCTCTCGACCTTCCCCAGATCTTCGTCACCAACAACGCGAGCCGACGTCCGAATGAAGTTGCAGCACATCTGAATTCGATGGGTTTCTCGGCGACCGACGATCAGGTTGTGACAAGCGCCCAGACCGCGGCTCGTCTGCTCTCCGAACACGTCGAGCCAGGCTCGCGTGCGCTCGTGCTCGGTACGGACGGACTGGCGCAGGAGGTGCGCGAGGTCGGAGTCGGCGTCGCCAGGAGCGCCGACGACCGTCCAGCCGCCGTGATCCAGGGATTCTCGCCGGATACGAACTGGTCGACGCTGTCGGAGGCCGCTCTCGCGATCCGCGCGGGTGCGCTGTGGATTGCCACCAATACGGACGCGACGCTGCCCTCCGAGCGTGGACTGCTTGTCGGAAACGGGTCACTGGTCGCCGCCGTCGCCAACGCGACCGGTGCCGAACCTCTCGTCGCGGGTAAGCCTGCTGCACCGCTGATGGCGGATGCGATGAAGCGCAGCGGAGTCACCAATTCGCTGGTCGTCGGCGATCGCCTCGACACCGACATCCAGGGAGCGCATTCGGTGGGCCTCGACAGCGCGCTCGTCCTGACAGGTGTCAGCACTCCGAAGGATCTGCTGCTTGCACCACCCGAGCAGCGACCCTCACACGTGATCGACGATCTGACCGGCCTGCTCGACGACGAGGCGTCGGTCCGCATCGGAGAGCAGCCGGACTGGAGCGTCACGGTGTCCGGTTCGACCATCACGGTGACTGCCACCGGGAAGCAGCCCGCGCACGCCGCGCTTCTGCCTGCACTCGCGAACACCGCGTGGGCACTGATCGACGGCCGCGACGTCGACGCCGAATCGGTGGATCCATCAGATGTCACGATCACGAGCGACGATCCGAATGTTCGAGCGCAGATCGACAAGCTCGGTGTCGGTGACCTGCGCTAGCGTGGTCGTGTCATGAACAACCAGCAACCGCGCCCCGTTCCCGGTGCACACCTGCGGCCAGGGCCGCAGGTGGCCGCACCCTCCGACGTTGCGACCGAGCCACAGATACCCGTCGCGGAGTCGGTCCAGTCGTTGCTCGACGAGGTCGACCACATTCGTGAGCAGGCAGGCGGCACCTTCGATCTCGCGGCGCTCGCGCGGCAGAGCGAATTGCTGGAGAAGGCTCATGACGTACTCACCGCAGCGTTGGCCGAGGTCGATCCCCGATGACAGCCAACCTGTCGAGGATCATCAACCTGTTCAGGGCCCACTGAGTGGCTACGCGCGCAAGGCTCGACGCCGAGCTCGTCCGCCGGAAGCTGGCGCGCTCGCGAGAGCAGGCTCGTGAGCTGATCGAGGCCGGGCAGGTGACCGTGAATGGGGTGCTCGCCGCGAAACCCGCGACCAATGTGTCTCGCGATACCCCCATCCTCGTCTCCGACGACGGTCCCCGCGACGACTGGGCGTCGCGCGGTGCGCACAAACTACTCGGTGCACTCGAACGATTCGAGCCGCAGGGTTTGAGTATCGCCGGCAAGCGTTGTCTCGACGCGGGGGCGTCGACCGGAGGGTTCACCGACGTCCTGCTTCGACGTGGGGCGGCCGAGGTTGTAGCGGTGGATGTCGGCTACGGGCAGCTCGTCTGGCGGCTCCAGTCCGACGACCGTGTCGACGTGCACGACCGTACCAACGTTCGTCACCTGAACGCCGACGACATCGGTGGCCCCGTCGACATCGTTGTCGCCGACCTCTCGTTCATCTCGCTGTCGCTGGTCCTACCGGCTTTCGCCGCGAGTGTCCGACCTGGCGCCGACCTCTTGCCCATGGTCAAGCCGCAGTTCGAGGTCGGCAAGGACCGGGTGGGCTCAGGTGGCGTTGTGCGCGACCCCGAGTTGCGCGCCGAGGCGGTGTACCACGTCGCACGTGACGCGGCGAAGCTCGGACTGATCACCAGAGACGTCGTGGCGAGCCCGCTGCCAGGGCCGTCGGGCAACGTCGAATACTTCTTGTGGCTGACATACCGTCCCACTGACCACCACGCACGGGCCGACGTTCCCTCGAGCGATACTCTCGGGGAGACTGGTGGCGGCGCACACGATGTCGCCGACATTGCGGATGATGCGCAGTTGCGGGGGATGATCCACCGTGCCGTCGACGGGGGACCTCGCTGAGTGTGCCCGCAGATCGGGAATGGTGAAAGGAACAAGGTGATCGACGAATCAGTGGTCGCCGTGTCCGGTCAGCGCGAGTTCATGGTGGTGGCGCACACCGGACGTGCCGTGGTGACCCGTACGGTCGAATCGATCGCACGCCACTGCGCAGCCGCGGGCGTCGGCCTACGCATCATCGACCACGACCTCACTGCCGACAATCCCGCGACGCAGGACGACGTCGACCTTCATGGACGAGACGATCGGGTAGGTCACGACGACGCGAGCGATGACGACGGTCCCGCCAACCGCGATCATGGTCCCAAGCGGCCACCGAGCCATCCGCTCGACATCGACGGACTCCGCGAACTCGGTGCAGACGTCACCGTCGCGATGGGCGACCCGGAATCGGCCGTGGGGTGCGAGGTGGTGATCGTGCTCGGGGGCGACGGAACATTCCTGCGCGCAGCAGAACTCGCCTATCCGGCGGGTGTTCCGGTGCTCGGAATCAACCTCGGACACATCGGGTTTCTCGCCGAAGCCGAGGCCAATCGCATCGACGACGTGATGGCACAGCTCATCTCGCGTGATTACCGCGTCGAACCGCGCATGACCCTCGACATCTCGATCAGCCATCCGACCAAACCGGACGAGGTGCGCCGTAGCTGGGCACTCAACGAGGTCGCCATCCTCAACCGAACCAATAACGGCGTCCTCGAGTTGGTGACCGAAGTAGACGGTCGGCCGGTGTCCGCGTTCGGAGCCGACGGCGTACTCGTGTCGACTCCCACAGGATCGACTGCCTACGCCTTCTCCGCCGGCGGGCCCGTGATGTGGCCCGACCTCGAAGCGATCCTGATCGTTCCGAGCAATGCGCATGCGCTCTTCGCCCGACCGATGGTGACCAGCCCTCGGTCGCGGATCGCGGTGGAGATCGACAAGCACGGACGATCGGCGATCGCCCTGTGCGACGGTCGACGTCAGATCTTCGTCCCAGCAGGTGGACGCGTCGAAGTGGTCCGAAGCGACCGATCGGTGCTGTGGGTACGCATCGATTCCGATCCGTTTGCCGATCGGCTCGTGACGAAATTCGACCTGCCGGTGACCGGTTGGCGCGGTCGGCAGGGTGAGGGGAACTAGTGCTCGAAGAGCTGTCGATCTCCGGCCTCGGCGTCATCGATCAGGCCTCCGCACAATTCAGTCCCGGTTTCACCGTTCTGACGGGCGAGACCGGTGCAGGCAAGACGATGATCGTCACCAGTCTGCGCCTACTCTCGGGCGCACGTGCCGACGCCGGGCGAGTGCGTTCGGGAAGCCAGAAGGCCACCGTCGAAGGGCGGTTCCGACTCGCTGAGTCCGCCGACGCCGCCACTCGTGCCGCCGTCGCCGACATCGTCGAATCCGCAGGTGCAGAACTCGATGACGACGGCTCGGTCATCGCGGTCCGCACCGTCGGATCCGATGGTCGTTCGCGCGCGCACCTCGGCGGGCGGTCGGTGCCGGTCGGTGTGATGGGCAGGTTCACGGGTGCGCTGCTGACGATTCACGGCCAGAACGACCAACTGCGCCTGCTTCGTCCCGACCATCAGCGTGACGCCCTCGACAGTTTCGCCGGGGACAAGGCGACCGCGGCGCTGAAGCGGTATCGCTCGGCGCGCGAGAGCTGGGTCGCGGTTCTCGACGAACTCGACGCGCGGCGCGCCAACCATCGTGAACTCGCGCAGGAGGCCGACCGACTGCGCTTCGGCATCGACGAGATCGCCGCTGTCGACCCGCAGCCGGGAGAAGACGACGCGCTCGCCGACACAATCCGCAGACTTTCCGATCTCGAGTCGATCCGTTCGGCGGCTGCGGGATCGCACGACGTCGTCGCGGGCGACAACAGCTCACTCGTCGACGGTCTCGGGCAGGTTCGCTCGTTGCTCGAGTCCGCTGCCGACGCGCAACTACGGACACTGGCTGGTCGCGTGTCGGAGGCACTGACCGTCGTCACGGATATCGGCGACGAGTTGTCGTCGTTTCTGTCCGGATTACCCAGCGACGCAGACGAACTCGAGAAGCTGCTCGCCCGCCAGGGTGAACTGAAGGCTTTGGTGCGCAAATACGCACCCGACATCGACGGCGTCATCGCGTGGCGCGAGACGGCGGAACGTCGACTCTCCGAGATCGACGACCCGCAGGGCTCGATCGACGAACTCGAGGTGGCGGCCGCATCGGCACGCACCGACGTCGAGTCTGCGGCGTCGACGCTGCGAACCATCCGTCGTAAGGCGGCCACATCCATGTCGAGCAAGGTGTCGGCCGAACTGGCTGGCCTTGCCATGGGCGACGCCGCACTGTCGGTGAACGTCATCCCCGACACCGCGGCGCCCGACGATCGGCTGACGATCACGGTCGACGGTGCGGCCGCGCACGCGGGTGCCGATGGCGCCGACCGTGTCGAGTTCGCGCTCGTCGCGCACACCGGAGCCGATCCGTTGCCGATCGCGAAATCGGCGTCCGGCGGCGAACTCTCACGACTGATGCTGGCGCTCGAAGTGGTTCTGGCAGAGCCGACGTCGGGATCGGTCATGGTCTTCGACGAGGTCGACGCCGGTGTCGGTGGACGGGCAGCGGTGGAGATCGGGCGCAGGCTCGCGGGACTCGCACGGGCACACCAGGTCATCGTCGTCACCCATCTCCCACAGGTCGCGGCCTTCGCCGACAACCACCTGGTGATCGGGAAGACCTCGAAATCCGGCGATCGTGCGCAGACCAGCACGCTGCGGCCACTCGACCGTGACGCGCGCATCGCCGAATTGGCGCGGATGCTCGCAGGCCTCGGCGAATCCGACACTGGCCGAGCACACGCGGAAGAGCTGCTGGCCACCGCCGACAGCGAGAAGGCGCACGCGGTCGGATCGTCGGCAGACGAGGCGACGAGCGCAGCGACGAAAGCGAAGGGCACCCGCAAGAAGCGCTGAAACAGCTGATACTCGTGTGACAAAAGTTGCCCATGTTGCGGCGCGCCTCCCCGAGGCAGTGCGGCGCACGGTCAATCATGTGGTGCATGAAGATGCCCGCACTGCTCGCACGTAACTCCGAAGAACTGCCTGGCGTGTCCGGTATCGCCAGGATCGACAAGAACACCCGCCGCCTCCTCGACCGAGTCGGACCGGGCGACATCGCCATCCTCGACGAGGTCGACCTCGACCGCGTCACCGCCGACGCACTGGTCGAGGCCAATGTCGTCGCCGTGGTCAATGCGTCCCGCTCCATCAGCGGGCGCTACCCCAACCTCGGACCGGAGGTGCTCGTCGGCTCCGGGATCGTCCTCGTCGACGAGGTCGGACCCGAGGTGTTCAAGCGAGTCAAGGACGGCGCGAAACTCCGGGTCGACGACGGCAAGGTGTTCGTCGGTGAGCGACGCCTCGCGCGCGGCACCACGCTCGACGAGCACGAGATCGCCGACATGATGATCGAGGCCAAGACGGGGCTCGTCGATCACCTGGAAGCCTTCTCCGGCAACACGATCGAGTTCATTCGGAGCGAGTCCCCACTGCTGATCGACGGCGTCGGCGTGCCCGACATCGACGCCTCGCTGGTCGGCAAGCACGTCGTGATCGTGGGCGACGGTCCCGACCGTGCCGCCGATCTGCGCGCGCTCAAGCCGTTCATCAAGGAGTACTCACCGGTGATCATCGGTGTCGGTGCCGGCGCGGACACGCTGACGAAGGCCGGGTACAAGCCCTCGCTGATCGTCGGCGATCCGGAGGAGATGAAGATTGCGACGCTGAAATGCGGTGCGCAACTGGTGCTTCCGGCAGACACCGACGGCCATGCCTCGGGGCTCGAGCGAATCCAGGACCTCGGAATCGGGGCGACCACGTTCCCCGCTGCCGGCGCGGCGTCGGATCTCGCTCTGCTGCTCGCCGACTACCACGGTGCCGACCTCATCGTCACCGTTGGCTATGGCGGCACCCTCGACGACTTCTTCGATCGCTCGCGGCGCGAGAGCAATCCGTCGACCTTCCTCACCCGGATGAAGGTCGGACCCAAGCTGGTCGACGCGAAAGCCGTTGCGACGCTGTACCGGAGCCGCGTGTCGGGAGCCGCCGTGGCCTTCGTGGTGCTCGCTGCGCTGATCGCGGTGATCGCCGCGGTGATGTTGTCGAGCGCGGGCGGCGAAGTGACCGATTGGGTTGTCGCACAGTGGCATCAGCTCGTCGAGTGGGCCCGCGGGGTCTGGAACAGGTAGGCAATGATTTCGGTTCGGCAGCATGCGATCTCGCTCGCCGCGGTGTTTTTGGCACTGGCGGTGGGCCTGTTCATCGGCTCCGGTTTCGTCGGCGACAGAATGAACTCGTTGACCGGCACCAGTCGCGATCGCATCGGGGCGTTGCAGGACGAGCGTGATCAACTCAACGATCAGCTCAACAGCGCCAACAGTTTTGACACCGCGATCACCGGACGGGTGATCGACGGAACGCTGCGCGGGCAGTCGGTCTTGGTGGTGACCGCGCCGGGCGCGGTCGACGCCGACGTCGCTGCCGTCAAGGACGCGATCGCCGGCGCGGGCGCCAAGGTGTCGGGTCAGATCGCGTTGACGCCGCAGTTCGTCGCTGATCAGAAATCCGAGCAACTCTCGACGATCATCGACCAGACGATTCCTCCGGGGTCGACGCTGCGCGCCGAACTGGTCGATTCCGGTGGCCGCACGGGCGACCTGCTCGGCGCTCTGACGCTCGACCGAGGTGGGAAGGGTGCCGCGTCGGCCGACGACAGGCGCACCGGACTGCAGGCACTACGCGACGGCGGGTTCATCGACTACGACGGGGCGGGCTCGACACCTGCCGATCTCGCCGTCGTGGTGACAGGCGGTGGCTACCCCAAGGATTCCGGAGCGCAGGGACAACTCGTCGCCCGCTTCTCCGCAGCACTCTCGGGGCGCGGCGATGGGGGAGCGCTACTCGGTCGGACGGGTTCGACCGCTGGTGGCTCGCCGATTGCCGTCGTTCGCTCGGACCCCGGTCTGGGCAACGCCGTCTCGACCGTCGACAACGTCGATCAGCAGACCGGGCGCATCACGTCGATCCTGGTCCTGCAGGAGGAGAAGGGCGGACGGACCGGCGCCTACGGCACCGGCGCGGGTGCCAAGGCGATCACGGTCGGGGCCACCGACCGACCGTCGACCTGACTGATGGCGGCCCGGGCAGGGCTGTCCGAGAGGACTTCCGAGAGGACTTCCAAGAGGACGACTCCAGCCCGGCCGGCCGGAGAGATCAGGACGCGGATCACACCTCCCGCGAGCACGCTTCCGGTGTGGCGGAGCGGAGAACCGCCGATGGGTGTTACCCTGGAGTCCCGTAGGTCAACAGGTTTTCCGGCCTGATCCAGCCGACGGGAGAGACGGGTTTTGCGACCACTTCGCCACGTGCATGAAGGCACGAAGCACATATTCGTTACGGGCGGCGTCGCATCGTCGCTCGGAAAAGGTCTGACGGCGTCGAGCCTCGGCCAACTACTCACAGCGCGCGGTCTGCGCGTGACCATGCAGAAGCTGGATCCGTATCTGAACGTCGATCCAGGCACGATGAATCCGTTCCAGCACGGTGAGGTCTTCGTCACCGAGGATGGCGCCGAAACCGACCTCGACGTCGGACACTATGAGCGCTTCCTCGACCGCAATCTCTCGCAGTCGGCGAATGTCACCACCGGACAGGTGTATTCGACAGTCATCGCCAAGGAGCGACGCGGCGAGTACCTTGGCGAGACCGTCCAGGTCATCCCGCACATCACCGACGAGCTGAAATCGCGGGTGCTCGCGATGCGTGCGCCCGGTGACGACGGTGAGCCACCAGACGTGGTCATCACAGAGATCGGTGGAACCGTCGGCGACATCGAGTCGCTCCCGTTCATCGAAGCCGCTCGCCAGATCCGACACGACGTCGGCCGCGACAACGTCTTCTTCATCCACGTCTCGCTGGTGCCCTATCTCGCGCCGTCGGGCGAGCTGAAGACCAAACCGACCCAGCACTCGGTCGCCGCGCTGCGCAACGTCGGAATCCAGCCCGACGCGCTGATCCTGCGGTGCGATCGCGACGTCCCCGAGGGACTCAAGAAGAAGATCGCGCTGATGTGCGACGTCGACATCGACGGCGTCATCTCCACGCCCGACGCCCCGTCGATCTACGACATCCCGAAGGTGCTGCACTCCGAGCAACTCGACGCCTATGTCGTGCGCAAGCTCGGGTTGCCGTTCCGCGATGTCGACTGGACTGTGTGGGGCGAACTGCTCAACCGCGTGCACGAGCCGCGTGAGACCGTGCGAATCGCGTTGGTGGGCAAGTACGTCGACCTGCCCGACGCGTATCTGTCGGTGACCGAGGCGATCCGCGCGGGCGGATTCGCGTGGCGCGCCAAGACCGAGATCAAGTGGGTTCCGTCCGACGAATGCGCCACCGAAGCGGGTGCGCAGGCAGCGCTCGGAGACGTCGACGGCGTGTTGGTCCCCGGTGGCTTCGGCATCCGGGGGATCGAGGGCAAGCTCGGCGCGATCCGGTACGCGCGGCGTCGAGGCATTCCCCTACTCGGCCTGTGCCTCGGTCTGCAGTGCATCGTGATCGAGGCTGCGCGTTCAGTGGGCCTCGAGGACGCGAGCTCGACGGAATTCGATCCCGACACCCCGTTCCCCGTCATCTCGACGATGGCCGACCAGACCGAGATCGTTGCCGGAGAAGCCGATCTCGGCGGCACGATGCGGCTCGGTGCCTACCCGGCGACGCTCAAGCCCGACAGCATCGTCGCCGAGTCGTACGGCTCGACAGAGGTGTCCGAGCGGCATCGGCACCGCTTCGAGGTCAACAACTCCTACCGCGACAAGATCGCGGCGTCGGGGCTCGTGTTCTCCGGTACCTCGCCAGATGGCCACCTCGTCGAGTTCGTCGAGTACCCCACGTCGATTCATCCGTTCCTGGTGGGCACCCAGGCTCACCCCGAACTCAAGAGCCGGCCGACGCGGCCCCATCCGCTGTTCCGTTCGTTCATCGACGCTTCGTTGAAATACAAAGCAGCAGAACGGCTTCCGGTGGACCTGGGCGACTACGATCCACCGCCCGCGGCTGCGGTCGAGGACGACGTCACCGTCGAGGTCGAGGAACAGGACGCTTGAGCGAGAGCACCGGACCCGGCGCCCACGTCTTCGCGGTGAAGTCGAGCGAAGTGGTCTACGACGGAGCGATCCTCGCGCTTCGCCTCGATCAGGTCGAGATGCCGGGCGGTCGGGTCGCCGAACGCGAAGTCGTCGAGCATTTCGGTGCCGTTGCCGTCGTCGCGCGCGATGAGGACGGCAGGATCGCGATGGTGCGTCAGTACCGGCATCCTGTCGGCCGCAGGCTGTTGGAGATTCCCGCGGGGCTGCTCGACAAGGGCGGTGTGGAGCAGCCGCTCGCCGCCGCACAGCGCGAACTCGCGGAGGAAACCGACCTGCGGGCGCAACGCTGGCAGGTTCTGGTCGACCTCGACCTCTCGCCTGGGTTCACCGACGAAGCGCTGCGCGTCTACCTCGCCGAAGAACTGTCTCAGCACCACGTGGCCGAACGCGAGGACGAAGAGGCCGACATGTCGTTGGAGTGGGTCGCACTCGACGATGCCGTGGCGATGGTGCTGTCGGGCGAGATCGTGAACGCGACCGCGGCATCGGGGATTCTCGCGCTCGACGCCGCGGACCGCACCGGGACGCCGTTACGGACGCCGGATTCGCCGTGGCGCGATAAGCCCCACGCCTTCGCCGATCGCAAGGCGGGTAAGGCGTCGACGTGACCACCACCGGGACGCGAGTCGACGACGTGGTGTCGAGGTACCTCGACCACCTCACCGTCGAACGCGGCATGGCGCCCAACACGCTTGCGTCCTACGGCCGTGACCTCGACCGCTACCGTCGCTATCTCACCGGGCGGGGGATCGTCGATCTCGCGGAGGTCACCGAGAACGACGTGCGCGAGTTCCTCGTCGATCTGCGACGCGGCGACGAGGAAGCCGGGACAACACCCCTCGCCGACAGCTCGGTGGCACGAACCCTGGTGGCCACCAGAGGTTTTCACAAGTTCGCCGCTGCCGAAGGTGTCGTGCCCGCCGACGTCGCGCACGGGGTGCGGCCACCGCGTCCGGCGCGACGCCTCCCCAAGGCGTTGCCCGTCGACGACGTCGTCGCGATCCTGGAGGAAGCGGGTGCGGGCGACCATCCGCGCGCGCTGCGCGACCGCGCGCTTCTCGAACTGCTCTACAGCTGCGGAGCACGAATCACCGAGGCGACGTCGCTCGACGTCGACGACCTCGACACCGATGCTCGCACCGCCCTGCTGCGAGGCAAGGGCGGAAAGGAACGTCTCGTGCCCGTCGGCGGACCCGCCGTCGGCGCTATCGAGGCGTACCTGGTGCGTGGCAGGCCCGCTCTGGTGACACGCTCGACGCCCGCGTTGTTCCTCAACGCGCGTGGCGGCAGGCTCACTCGTCAGGGCGCGTGGCAGGTGCTCGCCGACACTGCCGAGCGGGCCGGAATCGGTACGGCCGTCTCACCGCACACCCTCCGGCACTCATTCGCGACGCACCTCCTCGATGGCGGCGCCGATGTGCGAGTGGTCCAGGAGTTGCTCGGGCACGCCTCGGTGACGACGACGCAGGTCTACACCCTCGTCACCGTCAACACGATGCGTGAGGTGTACGCCACGGCCCATCCGAGAGCGCGCTGAGCATCGTCGAAAGGGCCGTGCGGCGATGCTCCACGGCTTCAGTGCAGTGAACCATTAGGCTGACAAGCGGCGTCGATACGTGATCAGTGAGAAAGGCGGGTACGTGAGCACACCGAGTACACCGCGGTCGGGAGGTCATACCGACGATCAGTACCGCCTTCATGTGACGTCCGGCATCGACATCGACGAGGGCGATCATCCCGACGACGAGATCGGCCCCACCGGGCGTCCCTACCGCGACGTTCCGACGCCTGCGCCCCTCGACCGACACGGACCGGCGACCGTCATCGCCGTGTGCAATCAGAAGGGCGGCGTCGGCAAGACGACGTCGACGATCAACCTGGGTGCCGCGCTCGCCGAGTACGGGCGACGCGTACTGCTTGTCGACCTCGATCCGCAGGGTGCGTTGTCCGCGGGTCTCGGCGTGCCGCATCACCAACTCGACGAGACCGTCTACAACCTGCTGGTCCCGCCGCACGCGTCGATCGAGGATGTGCTGATGCGTACGCGCGTCGAGAACCTCGACCTTCTGCCGTCGAACATCGATCTGTCTGCCGCCGAGATCCAACTCGTCAGCGAAGTCGGACGCGAACAAGCCCTCGGCCGGGCGCTGCATCCCGTTCTCGACCGCTATGACGTCGTTCTGATCGATTGCCAGCCATCGCTCGGGTTGCTCACCGTGAACGCCCTTGCCTGCGCCGACACAGTGATCATCCCGATGGAGTGCGAGTACTTCAGTCTGCGCGGTCTGGCGCTGCTCACCGACACGATCGAGAAGGTGCGCGACCGACTCAACTTCCGTCTCACCCTCGGCGGCATCCTCGTCACGATGTTCGACGCCAGAACCCTGCACTCCCGTGAGGTGATGGCTCGCGTCGTCGAGGTCTTCGGCGACGCCGTGTACGACACCGTCATCGCTCGCACCGTGCGTTTCCCGGAGACCAGCGTCGCGGGCGAACCGATCACGTCGTGGGCGCCGAAGTCCGCGGGCGCCAAGGCGTATCGCGCGTTGGCGCGCGAGGTCATCGCGCGCAACGTCAAGCAGGCATGACCGAGACCGGCACCGCCGATGCCGACGCCGCTGAGGTTGGCAACTCGGAGGTTGGCACGACCGACGTCGAGGCCCCAGAGGCAGGCACCACAGAGGCAGCAACGCCCGAGGCAGGGGCGACGGCGGGCGAGGAGCAGGGCTTTCGGGTCAAGCTCGCCAACTTCGAGGGTCCGTTCGATCTGCTGCTGAACCTCATCAGCCAGCACCGTCTCGACGTCACAGAGGTCGCGCTGCATGCGGTGACCGACGAATTCATCGCGTACACGCGGGAGATGGGTTCAGAGCTAGGACTCGAGCAGACCACCGAGTTCCTGGTCATCGCAGCGACACTGCTCGACCTCAAGGCGGCGAGGTTGTTGCCCACCGGAGAGGTCGACGACCCGGAGGATCTCGCGCTGCTCGAAGCACGTGACCTGCTCTTCGCGCGACTCCTGCAATACCGCGCGTACAAGCAGGTGGCCGCGCTGTTCGGCGAACTCGAAGCGGCGGCGCTGCAGCGCTATCCGCGCGCGGTGTCGTTGGAGCAGCAGTTCACCGATCTGCTTCCCGAGGTGACGCTCGGCGTCGATGCGAACGGATTCGCCGAGGTCGCCGTCGCGGCGTTGACACCACGTCCTATCCCGACGGTCGGTCTCGATCACCTTCACGACATGCACAAGGTGTCGGTGCCTGGGCAGGCGCGACGCATGGCCGCGCTGCTGGCCGCCAGCCCTGGCGAGTGGATGACGTTCCGTGCGCTCGTCGCCGATTGCGAGAACGGACTCGAGGTCGTCGGCAGCTTCCTCGGACTGCTCGAACTCTTCCGTGAGCGTGCGGTCACCTTCGAGCAGCCCGAGGCACTCGAAGAACTCCAGGTGTCGTGGACGGGCGAGCGCGACCGCGACGAACTACGCATGGAGAAAGCAGAGGACTACGAATGACCGACTTCGACGCGGGTCCAGACGATCCAGGCGCCGACTCATCCGAGAGCGTTTCGCCCGAGCAGACGGCGCTCGATGGCGGCGACGTGGTCGACGAGGCAGACTCCGAACCAGTTCTCGACGACGCGCGCCTGCGTGCGGCGCTCGAAGCCGTGCTGCTCGTCGTCGACACGCCGGTGACCGCCGACGAACTCGCCTCGGCGGTCGGCGACAACCGCGCACGCGTGCATTCGACGCTCACTCAGATGGCGGCTGACCTGACCGAAGCGCGCAGCGGCATCGACCTTCGATTCGCCGGTGATGGTTGGCGGTTCTACACGCGAGCCGAGTACGCGCCGTACGTCGAGCGTCTCCTCCTCGACGGGGCGCGCTCGAAACTGACCCGAGCAGCCTTGGAGACGCTCGCCGTCATCGCGTATCGACAGCCCGTGAGCAGGGCGCGCGTCAGCGCGATCCGAGGTGTGAACGTCGACGGCGTCGTCCGCACACTCGTCGCCCGCGGACTCATCAACGAGGTCGGGTCCGATACCGCGTCGGGTGCCACGACGTATGGGACCACCGAGTTGTTCCTCGAGCGTCTGGGGCTCGCGTCGTTGAGTGAACTACCCGATCTGGCCCCGCTGCTACCGGACGTCGACCTCATCGACGACCTCGACGAAGAGCTCCTGTCTGACCCGCGATTCGCCAAACTGAGTAGTGGGCGTTCAGACTCAAAGGGAGACGACACACCCGACGCCTCGTCGGGAACCATAATCGACGACCAGGAATGACATATGGCATCCGCTAGCCGTGACGGCACACCGGGCGACCGCAGGAAGAACAATGCGGGTCGCACCAACCGAAAGAACACCTCCAGCGACAACCCTCGCGGGCAACGCTCCGCAGGTGGGGCGGCCGGACGCGGCGCGTCGGGCAAGTCTGCCAGCGGTCGCAGCATCCCCGCAGGTGGTAAGGGACATGCGCATAAGGGCCAGCAGCCCAGCACAAAGAAGCGGCATCGAAAAGGCCGTTCGACGCCCGACGTCGAGGCAGGGCGCATCAGGCTGAACAACGCGCGACCAGCACGTCACCAGGGCGGCTCCGACGAGAGTGGCCACGCGACCTATGTCGACGACGGCGTACGTCTTCAGAAGGTTCTCGCACAGGCCGGCGTCGCGTCGCGTCGTGGCGCGGAGGAGATGATCGCCGCCGGTCGCGTCGAGGTCGACGGCGAAGTCGTGACCGAGCAGGGGCTGCGCATCGACCCCGACACCGCGGTCATTCGCGTCGACGGTGCTCGCGTCATCATCGACGAGACCAAGCAGTACCTCGCGTTGAACAAACCCAAGGGTTGGCAGTCGACAATGGCCGACGACCAGGGCCGCCCCTGCGTCGGCGACATCGTCGCCGAACGCGTCATGGCGGGCCAGCGACTCTTCCACGTCGGCCGACTCGACGCCGAGACCGAGGGTTTGCTGCTGCTGACGAACGACGGAGAGCTCGCCCATCGGCTGATGCACCCGTCCTACGAGGTTCCCAAGACCTACCTCGCGACGGTCAAGGGCGAGGTTCCGCGTGGTCTCTCGCGCACGCTGCGCGACGGCGTCGAACTCGACGACGGGCCGGTGTCCGTCGACGGATTCACCGTGATGGACGTCAACGACGGACAGTCGCTGGTGCGAATCACTCTGCACGAGGGCCGAAATCGGATCGTGCGTCGACTCATGGAATCCGTCGGGTTCCCGGTGACCTCGTTGGTCCGCACCCACATCGGCAACGTGGCACTCGGGGAGCAGCGTCCCGGAACGCTGCGAGTACTCGGGCGTGACGAGGTCGGGGCGCTGTACAAGGCGGTGGGGATGTGAGCGAGTCCGTCATGCCATCGCGCGTGATCGCGATCGACGGACCCGCGGGGACCGGAAAGTCCACTGTCTCAAAGCTTCTCGCGCAGCGGGTCGGTGCGCACTACCTCGACACCGGGGCCATGTACCGTGCCGCGACGCTCGCCGTGCAGCGGGCAGGTGTCTCGCCTGAGGCTCCCGACGCGATAGCCGCGGTCGTTGCCGACGCGCGGATCGAACTGCGCGCAGACGGATCGGGCGGATCCTGGGTGTTCCTCGACGGTGACGACGTGTCGGCGCCGATTCGCACCGACGAGGTGACCAACGCGGTCTCCGCGGTCTCCGCGGTACCCGCCGTGCGGTCGAAGATGGTTGCGCTGCAACGGCTTCACGCAGTCGACGATTTCGTCGTCGTCGAGGGCCGAGACATCGGGACCGTCGTTTTTCCCGACGCGCAGGTCAAGATCTTTCTCACCGCGACGCCCGAAGCGCGGGCGCTACGACGACATCGGCAGAACCTTGCCGCCGGTCGCGACAGCGATTTCGAGCAGGTTCTCGAGAGTGTGAACCGCCGCGATCATCTCGACTCGACGCGGACCGTATCGCCACTGCGACCAGCAGACGACGCGGTCATCGTCGACACCAGCGACCTGTCGCTCGAGCAGGTTCTCGACGAACTCGCCGGACTGGTCCAGACACGAACCGGAGGTGCCGTGTGACCGAGCACGATGACTTCATCACTACCGATGTAACCGCCCAACCGGGCGACGGTATCTGGTCGGACGAAACCGATTGGGAACTGAGCGAATTCGACCTCGGCGAGGAGGGCGGCGAACCCGAGCGCCTCCCCGTCGTGGCGATCGTCGGCCGTCCCAACGTGGGCAAGTCGACGTTGGTCAACCGCATCCTCGGCCGTCGTGAGGCCGTCGTCGAAGATATTCCCGGCGTCACCCGCGACCGTGTGTCGTATTCGGCGTCGTGGTCGGGGCACCGATTCACCGTCGTGGATACGGGCGGTTGGGAACCCGATGCCAAGGGTTTGCAGCAGGCTGTTGCGAAACAGGCCGAATCGGCGATGGAGACTGCCGACGTCATCGTGGTCGTCGTCGACGCCACGGTCGGCGCCACCGCGACAGACGAGGCCGTTGCGCGCGTGCTTCGACGGTCGAAGACGCCGGTCATTCTCGTTGCCAACAAGGTCGACAGCGAGAAGCTCGAGGCCGAGGCTGCGTCGCTCTGGTCGCTGGGACTCGGTGAACCGCATACGGTTTCCGCTGCGCACGGCAGGGGAGCAGGTGATCTTCTCGACGTGATCCTGGAGAAGATGCCCGAGACCCCGCGGGACGCGGCGCCTGCGTTCGGCGGTCCCCGTCGCGTGGCGCTCGTGGGTAAGCCCAACGTCGGGAAGAGTTCGCTGCTCAACAAGCTCGCAGGTTCTGATCGCTCGGTCGTCGACAATGTCGCGGGCACCACCGTCGACCCCGTCGACGAGCTCGTCGAACTAGACGGACGGCCCTGGCTGTTCGTCGACACCGCGGGCTTGCGCCGCAAGGTGCACACCGCCAGTGGGCATGAGTACTACGCGTCGCTGCGCACGAGGTCGGCGCTCGAGGCCGCCGAGGTCGCGATCCTGCTGATCGACGCGTCGGAGCCGATCACCGAGCAGGATCTACGCGTGCTGTCGCTGATCATCGAGACCGGACGTGCCTTGGTGATCGCGTTCAACAAGTGGGATCTGGTCGACGAGGATCGTCGCTACCAGCTCGACAAGGAGATCGACCGCGAACTCGCCCGCGTGCCGTGGGCACGGCGTGTGAACATCTCGGCGATGACCGGACGCGCGGTCCAAAAGCTGGTGCCTGCCCTCGAAGGTGCGCTGGAGTCGTGGGACAAGCGCATCTCCACCGGCCAGCTCAACAACTGGCTCAAAGACGTCATCGCGTCAAATCCGCCTCCTCTTCGCGGAGGACGGCAGCCGCGCGTGATGTTCGCGACCCAGGCATCGGTGCGACCACCGACGTTCGTGCTGTTCACGACCGGATTCCTGGAGGCGGGCTACCGCCGCTTCCTGGAGCGTCGCCTCCGCGAGGAATTCAACTTCGACGGCTCGCCGGTCCGGATCAACGTGCGCGTGCGCGACAAGCGAGACCGTCGGAAGAAATAGGGCGGACGAAGCGTCGATTTACCTCATCTGTGTGCAGCTACCTTCGGCAGCGTCGAAGGTAGCTGCACGCAGGTCGGGTAGAAGCAAAACGCTGACCGCCCCGGAAGACGGAGCGCGCCGGGAGCCGTGGCATACCGCCAGGCGTGCTTATCTTGGCGATCATCGTATTCGGAATGGTTATCGGCGCCCTCGCGCAGTTGATCATCGGCGGCAAGAACATGTGGAACATCGACTGGGGGTTGGCGATCGTCGCCGGCATCGTCGGTTCGTTCATCGGCGGACTGTTGGTCAGCCTGCTCTCGGGCGACGGCATCTCGTTTCGGCCGAGCGGGATCATCGGCTCGTTGGTCAGCGCATTCATCGTGACCGGCTTGTGGATCTGGTACAAGAAGCGTTCGACTACCTCGTAGTCAGTGGGCGGGCACGGCCGTGACCAGGCGATTAGCCTCGAACGGCCGCCGTCGGCTAATGTTGTCGAGGCCCTCGCGAGAGGGCAACGGGCTGTGGCGCAGTTTGGTAGCGCACTTGACTGGGGGTCAAGTGGTCGCAGGTTCAAATCCTGTCAGCCCGACCGCAGGTCAGAGGCCTTTTCCCAACTCGGGAGAGGGCCTCTTTCGCGTCCGTACCCCTCAAGTTACCCCCGATTCGGTTCGGACCGGTGCGGGATGCGCCTGGTCCGCCGGGCCTTCGGCCCGTCGGACCGATCGCATCCACATCTGTTGGCGATTTGCGTAAACCGCCTCTGACCTGCGGAAACAGTTGTGCCGCTGGATGATCCAGAAAACACACGCTGACCTGCGGTTTCTTAAATGCCGTTTCGTCCCGATCTCGTGGCGGAACGGCATTTAGAAAAGTGCCGTCTGACCTGGCCGTATGGTGGCCGCGAACGTTGAAGTGCCGTTCCGCCGTAGGCTAGTACGAAGTACGCCTACGGCGCGACGGCACAAAACGCGAGCGCCACGGCGCGCGTTCGTACCCGGCTCATGGAGGCGGACACAGCGGTGGGAGACGGGACTGACAGACAGCCGGGACTACGTCGGCTCGCCACAGAGCCATCCACTCACCGCACCACGTGGTCTCTCACGTCAGCGCTTGCAGAGGCGGACACAGCGGTGGGAGACGGGACTGACAGACAGCCGGGACTACGTCGGCTCGCCACAGAGCCATCCACTCACCGCACCACGTGGTCTCTCACGTCAGCGCTTGCAGAGGCGGACACAGCGGTGGGAGACGGGACTGACAGACAGCCGGGACTACGTCGGCTCGCCACAGAGCCATCCACTCACCGCACCGGTAGGCGTCATCTGAGGCACCTGGTGCGTAACCTGACCCGACGTGGTCGGTCCGAAGGGCCGAAGGCCCGGCGGACCAGACACGGCGGGACGCCCGGAAACGCTCGTGATAGTGTCGAAAACGGTTGTGCCACAACTTATTTCGCGGTAGAATCAAGTATGACGATCACGATTCTCAGTCAGAGCAACTGCCCCGCCTGCCGCCTCGTGGAGCGCACCATCGAGCAGGCCGGTCTGACCGCCGACGTCCGCGATGTGCGTGCAGACCCTGCCGCCGAGGCGCTGCTGCGCGACGTCTACAGCGCCTACCGGCCTGGCCACCACCCGTCGACGCCGGTGACGATCATCGACGACCGGCCGCATTTCGGTGTCGACGGTCGCAAGGCACTCCGCGACCTTGCCGCCTGATGGCCGGCCGACCCCGACCGCTGGAGCGCACTGTCGAGCGGCATCTGGTCGACCGGTGCCGTGAGCTGGGTGTCGCGTGCTTCAAATTCGTCAGCCCGGGTCACGCCGGGGTGCCGGACCGGCTGCTGCTGGGCCACGACGCCCGCGGCGCAGCGGTGACACTGTTCGTGGAGGTCAAGCGGCCGGGGGAGAAGCCGAGACCGTCGCAGGTCGGCATGATCACCACCATGCGCGACCACGGTGCGCACGTCGTCGTCGCGGACAGTCGGACCGCCGTGGACGCGCTGCTCGACGACTATTTCGTCCACCCTTCGGTGCCGATCGCCGAGCGCGATCCGCACGACGCACCGCTGCCGGGCCAGCGACCGCACGTGCTGGTGGCCCTGCAGCCGTAGGCACGGGTGGGCGTCGGTGGGGCGCGCTAGGGTGGGTCTTCCATCACGCCATCGCCCCACACCGACATGGAGCCCACGCATGTCCGTCACCCTCGCCGAGTCCATCACCGCCGCCACCGCTCGAGCCCTCGCTGATCACGACCCTGACCCCGACGTCGACCTGAGCGTCGTTGTCATTCGCGCCGCCGCGGGGGTCGTCGCCAGCGCTGCCGCCACACTCGTCGCCGCCAGCTGCCCGGAGCAGCTCGCGGACGTGCTCCTTCACCAGCCAGTCGCACCACGCCACCTCGAGGGACTGCTCGCCGAACTCCACGTCCTCCGCGCACCGGACTCCGTCATCGGCCACGTCCGCGACGCCGCTGCACGGGGCACCTCGGCTGGCTACGCCTACTCCGCGATGCAGGTACTAGCAGGCGAGCTGACCCCCGGCGACACGCTCATCGACCTCGGCGACGCCGTTGTGGGTCGTGTGCTGGCCGTGAGCGAGACACCCTCCGGCCAGCTCCTCCTGTCGGTCGCCGTCCACGACCGCAGCACGGCCGAGCACCTGACCGTGTTGTACGACCTGACCCACCCTGGTGATGTCCGCGTGATCATCTCGGCGGGCGTGGGGGAGGCCGACGACGATGCTGCCTGACATTCAGCCTGATGGAGCGCCGACACCCCCGCCGGCGCAGACGTGGCGTGAGTGTTCTCGCTGCGAGCGCCGCACAGTCCACGACCGCCTCGGGTGCCGCACTTGTCGGGCGCGACGCCAGTGGGCGCAAATGCGTCCGGAGCAGCAGATGGATACGCTGGTGCGCCGGCTGGAAACTTACGACGAGGCCCACAGATCGCGCCATCATTATCAGCCGCTCGCCGATCTCCTCTCGACCACGACCGGGGTGGACCTCGAGGCCCCGCACGGTGCACTGCCCGCCGACCCGTACGAGGACGCCGAGTTTGTCACCGCAGATGGGAAATACATTCTGCGACGGACGAATTGGGAGTGGTCGTGGGAGCCACACACGGCCCCCTGTGCCACGTGCGAGCCGACGGAGTACGCCGACGAGATCGACAAAATCGGCCTCGTACCGCCGCTTGACCAGCATGGTCCACCTACGCGCGACTGATCTTGGCTAGCAGCACCCGCTCGATCTCCGGTATCTGCACCGGGTCGAAGCGGACGACGGCCTCGCAAGCTTCATCAACAACGAGAGCGTTTTCCGAAAGGTCTTGTGCCACAGTGCCGATGAAGCGCATCATCGCCGTCCGATCGGCGAACATGATGTACGCCAGCCGGGGACCGCCTCGCCCCCACATCGGCCCGCCCTGGCAGCAATAGCGAGTGACCCAGCCACGCGCCCAGCATGCCTCGATGATCCCCGACATCTCCGCGTCAACCATGAACTCACGGCCGGTGTCCACCTGCCTGTGCCACACCTTCGTCATGGGTACGAGGTTAACCTCGCGTCTCGCGTAATCCGCTGAGCTGCGGTTATCCTAGCCACAGCCCGTACCCACGTCCCAAGGGTGCCACCATGTCGCAGACGACGCTGCCGATCCCGTCGCTCGCGAGTGCCATACCGCATCTCGCTCAGCTCGCCGTGTCACCACCACCGATCATTCCGCTCAGCTCACCGCCACTGCGTGTCACGACGCTCGGACCCGCCTCCGGCGGTTCGACGCTCGCCGACGTGCACCACGTGCTCTGCCGTGGCGGCCTGAGCGTCGCGTTCAGACATCGACTCTGCTTCCCCGGCGCCAATTTCCACACGTATGAACCGCAAATCATCACCCTCACCGCGATGGTGGACCAGGCCCAGCACGTGGGTCCCGGTGGAGGCCGGGGTCACGTGCTCGTCGTCTACCGTGGCGGTGGGATCGACTACGGGCACTCGACGCGATCTATCGACGACGACCGAAGTGCACTGTTGCAGTTGGCCATCCGGCTGACTCACCTCGGCGTGATCGTGGTCTTCGGCATGGGCCACGCCGACGACTCCTGCCTGCCGCCCGGTGTGTTGCCGCTCGGCGTCATCGAGGAGATCACGCCTAGCTCCGCCTGCGAGCGAATCCTGCGCGACCTCGTCGCCTGATCCAATTCCGTTGTCGCGATTGGCGTTTTCGTCCGAAAACGCGTAACATTGACGTCCAGACGTCAAACAACGGAGGTGCGCAGTGGAGCGTCAGCGGCCCGGCGAGGTGCGAGATGCCATCGTCGCCTATCTCGAGGAGATCAACACTAGCGCGTCAGCCGCGGAGGTCTGCGCCGGAGTGTCGGCCAGGCTCGGAAGGACCGTCCCAGCGTCATCGGTGAGATCTTATCTGCGGCTCAACACGCCCGATACGTTCGAGCGCGTCGGCCGGGGCCGGTACATGCTAGCTCGCCGATCGGCGAGCCACACCAAAGCGCCGGACACGTTCAAGGCTTCCCCTGCGCCCAGCGCCCCCGAGATCAACGCGACGCCCCCCGTCTTCGAGTTCGGACAGGCTTCGCTGTTCCACGCCGACTCCCTGGACTGGCTTCGCAACCGCGATCACAACTCGATCCACGGCGTCGTGACCGATCCGCCCTACGGGCTGGTCGAGTACACCAACACCCAGCAGGCCAAGCTCCGCTCGGGCAAGGGCGGCGTGTGGCGCGTGCCGCCGTCGTTCGACGGGCACACACGGGCGCCGCTGCCGCGCTTCACCACCCTGTCCTGCGCGGAGCTCGATTCCCTCGAACGGTTCTTCCGCGAGTTCGGCGAAGCACTGCTACCGGCGCTCGTGCCGGGCGCGCATGTGGTGGTCGCCGCGAACCCGCTGGTGTCGCACTTGGTGTCGTACTCCCTCGGGCGCGCCGGCCTGGAACGTCGTGGCGAGATCGTCCGGCTTGTGCAGACCATGCGCGGCGGCGACCGGCCCAAGAACGCCCACGAGCTGTATCCCGACGTGTCGGTGATGCCCCGCAGCATGTGGGAACCCTGGCTGCTGTTTCGCAAGCCGGTCGAGGGCACCGTGGCACAGAATCTGGCCGAGTGGGGCACCGGCGGCCTGCGCCGTGTGTCCGATGACCTGCCGTTCGGCGATGTCATCCGCTCGGCCCCGACCAGCCGCCGCGAGCGGGCGATCGCCAAGCACCCCTCGCTCAAGCCGCAGGCGTTCCTGCGCCAGGTCGTGCGCGGGGTCCTGCCCATGGAGAAGGGCATAGTTCTCGATCCCTTCGCCGGATCGGGGTCGACGCTGGCAGCTGCCGAGGCCGTGGGGTACCAGAGCATCGGGATCGAACGCGACCCCGCCTACATCGAGGTGGCCAAGTCGAGCATTCAGGCGCTCTCGGAGCTGGCGGTCTGATCGGTCTTCAGTCCTTGTCCAGGTAGATCCAGTGCTCACGGAGCTTGGCGATGCCGTCTCGATCCAGCGTCGAGGTCCGGGTGCCCAGGTCGCCGCGCTCGTTGCGGCGGAAGTCATCGGGATCGACCTCGCCGAGATACACCTCGGTGAACGTCATCGGCAGCCGGTCGGTGGCCGGCTCGGTCGCGTTGTCCACGGCGTAGACGAACACGCACATCCATTGCTTGCGTCCGCCGTGGGTGTCGACCGCACCGCCCTTCTTGCGCGTGGACTTGATCTCCACTCCCTCTGCGCCGGACTTGATGGCGTCGTTCGGATAGACCCCGCGCACGAGCAGGTCGGGGTGACCGTTGTGGTAGGCGTTCACCGTCAGCGAGCGCGAGTGCTTGGCCAGCGACTCGGTGAGCATGTCCGAGATCACGCCCGAGCAGATCGCGGCGCGGAGCATGTCGTCCAGGCGAGGCAGGCTCCTGTCCTGGAAGTGCACGTTCACGTCGTAGAAGAAGTCGTAGACATCCTGCATCGCACCCTGGAAGTCGAGAACGCGCAGGTTGTAGGGCAAGGCCGGTGCCGGGTTGAACTTGTCGGTGTCGACCAGCTGCCTCGTAATCATGACGTCAGACTTTAGCTGACGTCACACGTCAGTCTGGGGTACTCCCAAAGCGACACGTCGAGCTGGCTGTGTATCACGTCACAATAGGGTGGGTTTCGGCTATTTCTTGAC
>NZ_LZMO01000251.1:0-1450 GCF_001665715.1 Gordonia sp. 852002-10350_SCH5691597 | reverse complement strand
GCCGGGGCCGCAGAATTCGCCATAGCCAATTCTCTCAAACCACGAACCATAAACTAATTACCGACACGCGACACTAGTTGTACCGCGATGTCGCCACCCAACACACCAGCGACAGCAACGGAGACCACCAACACAGCAAGTGCTGCGGGAAGAATGCGGCGCGCGCGACGCGTCCAGAATCGCGACAACGAAATACGTTCCGAGGCACCGTACTCACGCACCAGCAGAGACGTGATGAGAAAACCCGACAGCACGAAGAAGATGTCGACGCCGAGGTAACCGCCCGCACGGCCGCACCGAAGAAGTGGTAGAGCACGACGACAAGCACCGCGATACCGCGTAATCCGTCGAGCGCGGGAACGCGTCGGATTCGTCCGGCACCCAACGGTGGTGCGGCTTGCTCCCGCCCCTCGGGCGCACTCGTCGCATTCGCTGCGTTCGCTGGAGCGAGCTCGACGGAATGCGAGTCCACCGACACCTCGGCCGCGCCCGCTCGCGCGGCATCGCCGTCCGGAACATCAGCTTCCGGCGCATCGCCTTCCGGCGCACCGCCTTCCGAAAGATCGACCAATTCCGTACCAGCGGTCGGATTCTGCGTGACAAGCCGGCGCCGATATCTGAGGTCGGCCAGCCGCCGGTATCTGAGGGCCGGCGTCACGGCGGAATTCACCCTCTCGACAGCCTCTTCCTGCCCTATATCCGAGCTGCCGACGTCGGACGCCGTTTCGACATCAGGGTCCGGCACAGCAGCGGCATCTGACTCGATATCAGCCTCGTCCAACCCTGTGTCGTGGGCAGAAGGGGCAGAGGCATCGTCGACACACGGATCGTCAACGACGTTGGCCGATATAGACCACGGTCCGACCGAGCTCCGCGCCACATCACTGTCGGCGGGGACGCCGGCAGAGCGACTCAGCGACGGCATACGGACATCACGCAAGATCCGCAAGCGAGTGATCATCCGCGGACTCCCTCATCGAGAGCGGAGCCGACCGCGCCACCCGACCCCACGGACGACGGCAGAACAAGGAGCCGCTGAAAAGAAAGCAACGAGCATGAGCGAGACAGCAAATGTGAAGGCATAGGGCACGTTTCGGAACGTCGGTTCAAGTCAGTCGGAATATCTCAGGAAGGCAGTGCGCGAGATCACGCGACGAGCCGAGTCTAGATGCGGTCTCAGTTCGCGGACCAATCGACACGCCACAATCATTTCATCGGATGACAATGCGAGATAACCGGCAGCAAAAGAACATGAACAGCGCACAAATAATTCACCAGAGCCGAATACCTCTCGCAGAACGGGGCCGGCCAGAACGAAGTTGGACTGGGACCCAACGAGCACCCCCATGAATGCAGTAATGCCCCGCACCTTGGGGGTGCGGGGCATTACTGGAATGTTGTGCTCGGCGGTGTCCTACTCTCCCACACCGATTAGAGTGCAGTACCATTG
>NZ_LZMO01000250.1:0-38932 GCF_001665715.1 Gordonia sp. 852002-10350_SCH5691597 | reverse complement strand
GCTTTGTAGGCCCCGGCACGCGCAGCAGCGGGCATCGGGGCTTGCTTGTTATGTTGATGAGTCGGGTCTCAGCTTGTCGCCGGAAGTCAGAAGCAAACGCCGCGCCGCAGGCGTAGATGGCATCGGCCTACGTGAGTGCATCGCACCTTAGACCGGCAGCTTCTTGCTGTAGTCGATCAGCAGCGTCGAACAGATGAACAGACCCGCACCGGCGGCTGCAAACAGCATCAGCGCCATGTCGTACGAACCGGTCGCCTGCACGATCAGGCCGACGATGATCGGCATGCCGACCCCTGCGAAGTTGCCGCCCAGGTTCATCGTGCCGCCCAGGAAACCGACACGCTTGCGCGTACCCAGGATCGACGGAATGCACCAGAACAGACCGCACCAGCGCAGGAAGAACAGCGTGGTCGACAACAGTGCCACCACCACAACCGGATCCTTGAAGCGCGCCACCGTGTAGATGGCGATCGTGGCCAATACCGAAGCGATGCCGAACAGGGTGCGCAGCACGCGGGCGCGCGATGCCCCGGTGGCCATCCACTTGTCGGCAATCCATCCACCGACCATCTCGCCCACAAAACCGGAGAAGAACATCGTGAAGACGGCACCGCCCATCTCCTTGATGTCCAGCCCGTGCACCTTCGACAGATAGGTCGGCATCCAGGTCAGCAGACCGTAGAACAATGCGTTGAAGCACATCCAGCCGAAGAACATGCCCCACACTGAGCGGTACTTGAAGAAGTCCAGCTCGTTGCCGCGCGAGGGGGCTGCGTCAGCAGGCTGGTGGGCGAGCGGGAGGTCGAGGTGGACGGTCGACGCCTGCGCGCCACCGCGGCGGTGGTGCTGGCGACGGGAAGCGACGCGTCGATCCCGCCGATCCCGGGTCTTGCCGACGCCGCGCACGACGTCGATGCCCGCGCCCCGCGCCCAATCGACCTGCGACGAGTCGTCGCGGTTGTGGGTGAACGAGTCGCGCCACGCCAGCAGACGGCCGGGTTCGGGCTGATCGTCGACGATTCGCGTCCGCGAGCCGGGCAGCCCCGTCGCGGCCTCGAGTGCGGCACCCGCCCCAAGCAACGCCTTGCTCGGCATGCACGCCCAGTACGAGCATTCGCCGCCGACGAGTTGACTCTCGACGAGCACTGCACGACGAGAACTTCCGCGGATCGCGTAGTCGGCTGCGTTTTCGCCCGCCGGTCCGGCGCCGAGCACGATGACGTCGTAGGTGTCGGTGTCTGCCATGAAATCCACGGTAGCCCCGCCCTGAATGTTGCCGCCTGAATGTTGCGGACCGGTTGTAACACTTGCTGTCCGCGGAGCGACCTCTAACACATCGGGTCCGCTCACCGCAGGAGAACCATGCCAATTTCACCCGAATCCGCTGCCGGCGATCCTCGCGATCAGTGGATCACCTACGACGCCCCCGTTGCCGACGAGTCGACGGCAACGGGTAACCGAACTCCCGGTCGACGCCGAATCCGGCGCAGGCTCGTCGGTCTCGCCACGGTGCTCACCATGACCGCAGCCCTGCTGGGCCTGAGCGCGGTGATCGGCAAGGACGACCGCGCTTCAGCACTCGTCGGACACCCCGAGGTCCTGCGTGACGGCTGTACGTGGGACTCGTCGGGAAACTACGTCCAGAACTGCAAGGTGTGGTCGCCGTCGCAAGACAAGTGGGTCATCGTTCAGGTCCGAGCGTCGAGCGGCAGCGACAAGGGCGTGTATCTCCTCGACGGCATGCGTGCCCGCGACGACCGCTCGGCGTGGACCACCGATGTCCAGGCCGCCAAGGTCTACGACGGTAAGAGCGACACGACACTGGTCATGCCCGCGGGCGGAGCGTCGTCGTTCTACACCGATTGGGACGCCGGAGCCGGCGACAAGAACGTCAAGATCAAGCAGGAGACCTTCCTGACCGACGAACTGCCCGCATACCTCGCGACCAATTTCGGTGTGAGCCGATCGAACAACGCGATCGTGGGGCTGTCGATGTCGGCCGGGCCTGCAGTCACGCTTGCCGAGCGGCATCCCGAGCAGTTCAAGGTCGTGCAGGCGATGTCGGGCTACTACCAAACCGACAATCCGATCGGCGCGCTCGGAGTGTTGGCAACGCAGACACTCGTCTCCAACTACACCAACGGGATCGTCAACATGTGGGGCGCGCCGGGAAGCGCACGGTGGACCGCGAACGATCCGTCGAAGAACATCGACAAACTCAAGCAAAACGGTCAGACCCTGATCATCTCGTCCGGAAGCGGCTTTCCGAGTCCCGCCGATATGGCAAAGCTCTCGCAGTCGGATCTGATCAACGCCATCGCGTTGGAAGTCCTGTCGGCGGTATCGACGGTGCTCATGCAGTTGCAGCTCGCGCAGTCGGGGGTGTCGGTGATCTCGCTTCCGAACTATGGCGTCCACAACTGGGCCAATTGGGATCGCAGCCTGGGCGCAGGTAAGAACGACGTGTTGGGCGCACTCAACAAGACGCCTGCGGTGACCGCGAAGACCCAGCTCGTCAGTGCTGCGGGATCGCCGGAACCCGACGGCGTGGCTAAGGCAACTGCTGCCGCGCGTGTCGCGGCGTCGCAGCAGGTGCAGACCCCGGCGGTACTCGCAGCGGTGGCGGCAGACAAGGCGTCGAGTACATCGAGCACGACGCCGACCTCGCCGTCGGAATCCGCCCGATCTGCCAGCTCCACAACCGAATCGACGACCGGCACTCCTTCCGAGGAGACCACGACAACCACAACCCCTGCCCCAACGGGCTCCACCTCATCGATCCCGGACAACTCGACACCGCCGCAGTCGACGACTCCCGACTCGACGACAACAACAACGGTCACCACCCCGTCGCCGTAGTCCTGCAGGCCGGGAGAAGCGGCTGTGCGCCCAGCATCGTCGTGCCCGTCCGCTGACGGATCAGCTCGAATGATCTACTCGAGGGCATGACGCCTTCACCGAGCGCCCTGGTCCTCGCCGCGGATCAGGGCGAGGTCGCAGTACTCACGCTTGCCATCGCGCTCTACTCGGCGGCCATACTCATCGCGATCGGCGTGGGTATCAACGCCGTCAACCGCAAGCGTCGACGCCTCGCCATCGCGATGGCGATATGCGTCGGGGTGCTGGTGGTTGCCGGCGTCGTCGTCGCGGTGATGAGCAGTATCCACTGACGGCCCGCCGTCCCAATCCACTGACGGCCCGCCGTCCCAATCCACTGACGGCTCGCCGTTCACCTGCACCGACGGCCTGCTGTTCACCTGCACCGACGGCCTGCTGTCCACCTCCTCGACGCCCCGCGTATGAGCGAACGCTCAACGGTATTCACTGAGGGGGCTTAGACTTCGGCGGTTACGCTCTGCCGCGGGGACGCAGCCCGTAAACCGACGGTGGAATCGATCTGATCAGGGGTGTGCATGTCAGATATGCCGTTCGGTGGGTTGAGTCGCCGCGAGTTCTTGTCGAGAGTTGCCGCGGTCGGCGGGGGCGCGCTGCTCACGTCGTGGGCCACGCCGATCATCGACAAGGCCTACGCCCAGGCCGACCCTGCGGGCACCGGGTCACTCGACGACATCGAGCACATCGTGCTGTTCATGCAGGAGAATCGCAGCTTCGATCACTACTTCGGCACCTACTCGGGTGTGCGAGGATTCGGCGAGTCGACGCCGCTGTGGCGCCAGCACGGCTGGGCACCCGGCGTCGGACCGACCAAGTCCGGATACACGATGCCGTTCCGCCTCGACACCGAGAACGACGCCAACCTCGACGGCGAGTGCATCAACGACCCCGACCACTCGTGGGCCGGGCTCCATCACGCGTGGAACGGCGGCCGCAACGACGGTTGGCTCCCCATGTCGATCGATTCGGTCGGCCCCGCCAACGCGCCTGCACTCATGGGCTACTACGAGCGTGAGGACATCCCCGTCCACCGGACGCTCGCCGAGGCATTCACCATCTGCGACGCCTACCACTGCTCAGTGCTCGGCCCCACCGACCCCAATCGGCTGTACTGGATGAGCGCAACGCTCGATCCCGAGGGCAAGCACGGTGGGCCGCTTCTCGAAACACCAACGCTCATACCCAAATTCGCCTACAGCTGGCGCACCATGCCGGAGAACCTCAGCGAGGCGGGCGTGAGTTGGAAGATCTACAACAACAAAGACCTCGGCCCGGTCTCGTCGGTTGTCCTCGACGGCATGATGGGCTGTTTCAAGCAGGCGCAGAATCCCAACTCGGAGTTGGCTCGACGCGGTATCGACCCGACCTACCCGAACGACTTCCGCGCCGACGTGGCAGCCAACCGGCTGCCCAAGGTGTCGTGGGTCGTCCCACCAGCGATGGAGTGCGAACATCCCGCGCTGCCTGCGGCTTTGGGCGCTGTGGGCATCGTGCAACTCCTCGACATCCTGACGTCGAATCCCGCGGTCTGGGAGAAGACGGCTCTGATCATCAGCTACGACGAGAACGGCGGCTTCTTCGACCACGTCGTTCCCCCGACGGCACCACCCGGCACCAAGGGTGAGTACGTCAGCGTGCCGAACATCAACAAGGTCTCGTCGTCGAAAGGCATCCGCGGGCCGATCGGACTCGGCTACCGCGTGCCGTGCTTCGTCATCTCGCCCTACAGTCGTGGCGGACTCGTCGCGCGCGAAACCTTCGACCACACTTCGCAATTGCGACTCATCGAGAAGCGCTTCGGCGTCGACGTCCCGAACCTCACCGCGTGGCGCAGGCAGACCGTCGGCGACATGACGACGGCGTTCGATTTCGCGCACCGCCCCAACTCGGCGCGGCCACGCCTCGGCGACCCGAACCCCAAGGCACAGAACGCTCTGTTGAAGTGCGGCCCCAACATTGCAGCGGGCACGGCCGGGTATGGCAAGCCGTATCCGGTGCCGCCCAACAGCATGCCGCGCCAGCAGCCCGGCACGCGTAGATCGCCGAGCGGCATCGTCTGACCCGTTCTCACGCCGCGGCGGGCAGACGTCCGTCGAGAACCGCCGCGGCTGTGCGCGTGAACACGGTCGTCCATGCGGCGACGAGAACAACCAAGAGCATCGCCGCGGCAACGCGAAACATGGTGACGTCCAGGGCCGTTGCCAGCGCGGCCAAGCCAGTCACGCAGGTGCCGATCGGAAAGGTGAAGCTCCACCATGTCAGCGCGAACGGCATGGAACGTCGGATGTTGTGCACAGTGACAGCGGTGGCGAGCGCGAACATCACCACGCCCAAGCCGGTCGCCGCGACTCCGTAACCGACACCGAAGATCCGCAAACCCGTTGCGATGGTGTGGGACTCGGAGGTGTACCCGGCGAGCGCGGAGTCGGCATGCGCGGCAAGCGAATTCGCCGCCGTGATGGACTGGCCGATGACGCCGAGTGTGATCCAGATCGTCGGTGCGGCACACCCGGTGGGTACGGTCCCGTGAACCAGGCGGCCATAGATCATCGACAGTGTGATCAGACCCAGGAACAAGCTGAGTCCAAACAGTAAGTAACACAACAGCAGAAAGCTCACTCGCCACTGCCCCGCCGGAACGTGGTCGACCAGCAGCGCACCGGTCGTCGCCGACACCATCGGCGGGACGACCGGCATCAGCCATGCCGGTAGCGCGACGAGGTCGGAGCGTCGACGATGGCGCGTCATCATGAGAAATGGCACGGCGATCGCCGTGCCGAGCCCCAGGAGGGTCCCGACCGACCACAGGGCCGCGTCGACGACAACCGCCGCATCAGACCCGAGGAGCGACACCCCAACGGTGATGGTGCCCGCTCCGACGGTCAACAGCGCCATCGGGATCGCGCCGTAGAACTGAACCATCACGGGGTCGGCGGCGTAATGTCGCGCCTGCGCGGGATGCCGCACCCAGTGCACACCGAACGCCGCGGCGATCACTACCAGCAGCACCGCCGCGAGCAACCAGATCGCCGTCGCGAAGCCGCGGACCGCCGGTACATCTCCGGCAACACTGATCGCCGACGTCGCCACGATCCCGGTACCCATCACCGCCGCAAACCAGTTGGGTGTGATGTGGGCGAACGCCTCGGCGCGACGCCTCACCGACGATCCGCTCGACGCAACGTCGGGGGCCAGCGGGTGGTCGAGGATCTCGGTCATGGTTCCCAGCATCGATCGCCGGGCGACCCGCCGGAAGACGGCTCGACGTTGTGGGGTCACAAGCGCTGGTTGTGGCTCCGCGCGCCCGCTCGACGCGACGAAGCGCCCGGTCGACGGAATACTGCGCCCACTCGGCCGTGCTCCCGTGCCGAGTGGGCGCTTCGTTCAGCCCACTGGGCAGCTCAGTCGACGGCCATCTCGCCGAGCTCCGACCAGCCGTCGGCGTCGACGGTCGTGTTGATGATTTCCGGTGTGGCGACGAGGAACTGCGGCAGGTCGGCTGTCGCCTTCTTGAAGTGATCGCTCGAGACGTGAGCGACGGCGGCGTCGTCGTCGAACGCCTCGATGAGGACGTATTCGTTGGGGTCGTCGAGGCTGCGTGACCACGTGAACCATTTGTTGCCCGGCTCCGACCGTGTTGCCTCGGTGAATTCGGCAACCAGGTCGGGCCACTGATCTGCGTACTCGGGCTTGATCTGCCATTTGGCGACGATGTGGATCATGCAACCAGCCTAGGTCGGCGCCACGACAACGCGGAACGGTTGCCGTGTCTCATTGTGAGAACAGCGACCGTGAGAACACCGACCGTGAGAACACCGATCGTGCGAACGCCTGGTGCGAGGCGGCGTGCATCACCCAACCCGGGCGGGCGTAACTTGGGTCACACAGCACTACAGGAGGAAAAGCGATGCGCGAGATCACCAAGTTCTACGTCGACGGTCAGTGGGTGGAGCCCACCGAGTTGAATCTCATCGACGTGATCAATCCGGCCACCGAAAAGGCCGCCGGCCACGTCGCTCTGGGCACCGCCGCAGACGTCGACGCCGCCGTGAACGCGGCGCGACGCGCCTTCGCCTCATGGGGGCGCAGCTCCATCGACGACAGACTCTCCGTGCTCAACGCCATCATCGCGGAGTATCAGAATCGCGCAGACGACCTCGCCGACGCCGTCACCGAGGAGATGGGCGCTCCCGCGGGATTGGCGAAGGCAGCCCAGGTACCTATCGGCCTCGGACACCTCATGACCGCCGCTGCGGCGCTGCCCGAGTACCGCTTCGCGGAGGATCGTCGAACCTCTCGAATCGTCAAGGAGCCCATCGGTGTCTGCGGATTCATCACGCCCTGGAACTGGCCGCTCAATCAGGTCATGTGCAAGGTGGCACCCGCGTTGGCCACCGGCTGCACGATGGTGCTGAAGCCTTCGGAGGTCGCTCCGTTCTCGGCGGCGATCGTCGCCGAGATCTTCGACGCCGCAGGCGTTCCCGCGGGCGTGTTCAATCTGGTCAACGGCGACGGACCCGGCGTCGGCTCGGCATTGGCGGCACACCCGGGCATCGACATGATCTCGTTTACCGGCAGTACCCGCGCGGGTATCGAGGTCGCACGCACCGCAGCCCCGACCGTCAAGCGCGTCGCGCAGGAACTGGGCGGCAAGAGCCCCAACATCATCCTCGACGACGACGACCTCGCACAGAATGTCGCAGGCGGCGTCGCATCAGTCATGCTCAACTCCGGACAGTCCTGCAACGCACCTACCCGCATGCTGGTCCCCAACTCGCGAATCGACGACGTCGTCGAGGCTGTGAAATCGGTCGAACCCTCACTGACAGTGGGAGATCCGACGAGCAAGGTGCGGCTCGGCCCGGTCGTGTCGGAGCCGCAGTTCGAGAAGATCCAGGGCCTCATCGAGCGCGCGATCAACGACGGCGCCACCCCGGTCATCGGCGGTGCCGGCAGGCCAGACGATCTGCCCACCGGCTACTACGTGCGTCCGACCGTCTTCTCCGGCGTCACCAACGACATGGAGATCGCGCGGACCGAGGTGTTCGGGCCCGTGCTGGTCGTCATCGGCTACGACGACATCGACGAGGCACTCGAGATCGCCAATGACACGGAGTACGGTCTCGCGGGCTACGTGTCGGGCAAGGATCTCGACGAGGTGCGCCGGATCGGCGAGCGTATCCGCGCCGGATCGATCTCCCTCAACGGCGCGCAACTCGATCCGTCGGCACCGTTCGGCGGATACAAGCAGAGCGGCAACGGCCGCGAGTGGAGCGACTACGCATTCGACGAGTTCCTCGAGGTGAAGTCGCTTTTGGGCTACGACGCCTGAGCCTGCGTATCCGGATGGGTCACACATGCCCATCCGGATACGCTGCGGGCAACGAAGACTCGGTGACAGTCGCAGAGTAGGTCGACCCCGCGAGGAGCCAAGATGACCGTTGCCCGTGACATCGCCGACGTGATCGAACACCACATCGGCGGTGAGATCCCTGTGCATCTCACCGCATGGGACGGCAGCGTCGTCGGCCCGGACGACGCTCCGCACGTCGCCATCTACAGCCCCGACGCGCTGCGCCGAATCATCTGGCATCCAGGCGAACTCGGCGCAGCTCAGGCCTACGTCACCGGCGAGCTCGACGTTGTCGACGACCTCGACGACGCCCTCACCCATGTGTGGGAGGTCGCCGCCGCTCGCGGGCTCTCTGGTATCCGCCCATCACCGCGTGTACTTTTCGACGTCGCGCGACTGGCTCTCCGCTACCGACTTCTCGGCCTCCCCACAGCCCCGCCTGCCAGCCAGGCACGCGTGCGGGGACGTCTGCATTCCCGCGCTCGCGACCGCGCCGCGATCAGTCACCACTACGACCTGTCGAACGACTTCTATGAGCTGATCCTCGACGAGCACATGGCGTACTCGAGCGCCTACTGGACGTCGGATCACCCCGACTACACGCTGGCCGACGCACAGGCGGACAAACTCGATCGCGTCTGCCGCAAGGTGGGTCTGGATTCGGTTGCCGGACAGCGATTCCTGGACATCGGGTGCGGATGGGGATCGCTATCCCTGTATGCGGCAGAACATTTCGACGCACGAGTGGTCGGCGTGACCATCTCACGCGAACAGAAGGCGTTCATCGACGAGCGCATCGCGCAGCGTGGTCTGGCCGACCGCGTCGAGATCCGCGTGCAGGACTACCGCGAGATCCCCGACCCTCCGTTCGACGCCGTGGCGTCGTTGGAGATGGGCGAGCACGTCGGCGAGCAGAACTATGCGACATACGCACAGGTGTTGCGCGACAAGGTCATTCCCGGTGGACGTGTGTGCATTCAGCAGATGTCAAGGCCCGAGGGCAAGCATCCCGGCGGCGGCCCGTTCATCGAGTCGTTCATCGCACCCGACATGTACATGCGCCCCGTCGACCGAACCGTGCAGTACCTGGTCGATGCCGGACTCCGCGTCGACGACGTCGAGGAGATGGCCGAGCATTACGTTCGGACCGTCGACGTCTGGTACGACACCTTCGAGAAGAACTGGGCACGCGCCGTCGACCTGGTCGGCGATGAGATGGCCCGCGTGTGGCGGCTCTACCTCGTCGGCGGACGCATGGCCTTCCGCGACGGCCGCATGGGCGTCGAGCAGATCACGGCAACAAGGCCACGTTAGCCCTGTGCTTGCGTGACGTGCCCCTCGAGCCACCCGAGCGTCGTCGAGAGCACTTTATCCTGCTCTGGCTCGTTGAAGATCTCGTGGTAGAGATCGTCGAAGATGACGAGCGTCTTGTCGTCGGAGCCCGCGAGGCGTTCGACCATCTCGCTGCCTGCCGGGTTGGTCAGCCGGTCGGCTGAACCGTGCATCACGAGAAGTGGGATCGTCAGCGAGCCCACGCGGTCGGGGAAGCTCTGCATCGTCGACAGCATCTCCGCACCCAGCCGCGCCGGAATACGAGCGCGCGTCACGAGCGGATCGGCTTGGTACGCGGCAACGACATCGGGATCGCGAGAGACGGCCGTCGAATCCAGCGCGATGGTCGGCAGCCAGGGCGCGACCTTGCCGAGAACCTGGGAGACGGCGATGACCGGGCCCGGCATGTCGTCGCCGGGCATCACGGCGGCACCGGAGAGGATCAGTCCGTCGAGCTTGCCCTGATGGTCGAGTGCGTAGTCGAGCGCGATGCAGCCGCCCATGCTGTGTCCGAGCAGATAGGTGGGCAGTCCGTCGATCGCGGTCTGCGTGACAACGGTGTCGAGGTCGTCACTGAATTGCTTGAATGACTTGATAAGCAACCGTTTTCCGCCGGACCGGCCGTGCCCGAGGTGGTCGGGTATCGCAACGGAGAAACCGGCGTCGGTGAACACCTTCGCGACGTGCGAGTACCGCCCGCCGTGCTCGCCGAGGCCATGTGCGATGACGACGAGAGCGCGCGGGTTCGCGGGCGTGAGGGTTGTGTAGAAGATCTGCTCGCCGTGCTTGCCGGAGAAGGTGCGCTCTTCGGTCGTGACGCCAGGTGTGCCGTCTACGCTGTCAGCCATTGGGCCATTATGGCTTACCGCGCGGCCGGATCAGCAAGTTCGGGCCAAGCTCCACCCGGGCACGTCAACCACCGATCCGCGTCAGACGCCGACCCCGACGAACTTCTCCGATGCCGTCCAGAGCCCGTCGATGAGGTCTTGCCGGTGTGCCTGCTTGTTCTCCCGACCGTTGGGCTTGAGCCGGTCGAAGTAGACGCCGTTGATCTCCGGGTCCGCACCACGACGTGCCAGAGCGACGAGTGGCTGCGCGCCCTGCTCAGGGGTGATGGTGCCGAACCGCTTGAGGGGTGTGCGGTAGAACAGTCCGACGAAGGCAGAGTCGCGACCGAAGCTGCTGGCGACCACACCGGGGTGTACGGCAGCCGAGACGATCCCGTCGTCACGCCACCGATCGGCGATACCCCTGGTGAACATGATGTTCTCCAATTTGCTTGTCCCGTAACACCGTAACTCGATCGTGCGTCGTCGCTCGAAGTCCAGGTCGGTGAGATCCACGCTGCCCGCAAGGTTGCCGAAGCTCGAGGTGTTGACCACCAGCGCGCCACCATCGGCGGCCAACTGCTCCTTGAGCAGGTTCGTCAGGAGAAACCCGCTGAGGTGATTGATCTGGAAGTTCGGCTCGTGTCCGTCCGCCGTCTTCTGTGCCGGCGCGAACGTGCCGCCCGCGTTGTTGAGCAGCACATCGATGGAATCGACCCGAGCGGCGATGTCGCCGGCCAGAGCGCGTACCTCGTCGAAGCGCGCATAGTCGGCGGTGAACGCGGTCGCACCCACCTCTGCCGCCACAGCCTTCGTCTTCTCCTCCGACCTCCCGACGATGATCAGGTCGACGTCGGGTCCGGCGAGCTCGCGTGCGGCGACAGCTCCTATTCCGTCGCTGGCGCCGGTGATCACGATCGTCCGTGTGTCTGCCACTGAGGTCCCCCGCTTCGTGTCATCGGGCGTCGTGCCCGAACCGTTCTCATCAGGTCTACACGGTGTCGGGTCAAGACGGCGTCGGGCCTGGTCCCCTCGCCCGCGGGGCACGCCGAGCACGCATCACTCGCGCCAGAACCCCGCTTCTTCCAGCAACTCGACGGCGCGATGACCCCCGCGCAGGAAGTGCCCCTCGATCAGCGTGCGAACGATGCCCGGCGAACGGCCACGCAGAGCGTCGAGGATCTCGCGATGATCACGCATCGACGAGGCCACCGCGTCGGGGTGCGAGTCGAAGAACCCCGACGGAATTGCCCTGCTGAGCAGCCGAAGCTCCGCGATCAGCCGCCGTGATGAGGACGCCTTGTTGATCACCCGATGGAAGTGCGAGTTCAAAGCTTCGAGTTCGATGAGATCGGCGGTCGATTCCATCTGTGCGGCAAGGTTGTCGAGAGTCTCGAAGTCGTCGACGGAGAGGTTCATCGCAGCGCGCTCGGCGGCAAGGCCCGAGATCACGCCGAGCATCCAGTAGTGGTCGCGGATGTCCTCGCGAGACAGATCGGCGACGAACGCCCCGCGCCGCGGGATCGTCTCGATGATGCCTTCGCCCGCCAACGAGATCAGCGCCTCCCGGACGGGCAGTTTGCTCATACCCAAGTGGTCGGCGAGCGCATCCTGGTCGATCTTGGCGCCCCGACGTAACTCACCGGCGAAGACGAGGCCCCTGATCGCACGGGCCGCCGCCTCCTTGCGCACCGACGTCGCCACGTCGGACTTCTCGGCGGAGTTCACGGTCATTCGTCGATGCTATCGCCCAGTCGACGTCGCAAGCGCCTCGAATTATCATCTTCGACGCTCCGCGCGGACGTAGAAAGTGTCTTAGCTGTCGATATGCAAGACCTCTTGGTGCGATCTGCTTGTATTTGATAATTTTCACCCCATGACCACCGCAACCGATCAACCGACGCCCGAGGTCGACGCCGACGATTTCGAGCAGATCCGCCAACTGGTCCACGACTTCATCCGCACCAGGGTCGTGCCCCGCGAAACCGAGATCATGCAGTCCAACGAGGTACCGGCCGATCTGCGTGCACAAGCCGCGGAGATGGGATTGTTCGGATATGCGATTCCGCAGGAATGGGGTGGCCTCGGACTCGACCTGACCCAAGATGTCGAGCTGGCAATGGAGTTCGGGTACACCAGCTTGGCGTTGCGGTCGATGTTCGGCACCAACAACGGCATCGCAGGTCAGGTGCTCGTCAACTTCGGCACCGACGAACAGAAGAAGCAATGGCTCGAGCGCATCGCGTCGGGTGAGGTGGTCGCGTCCTTCGCACTGACAGAACCGGGGGCGGGCTCCAATCCGGCGGGGTTGCGCACCAAGGCAACGCGCGACGGGCAGGAATGGGTGATCGACGGCCAGAAGCGCTTCATCACCAATGCGCCGATCGCCGACCTCTTTGTCGTCTTCGCGCGCACCCGCCCCGCCGACGAGTCGGGCACCGGGATAGCCGTATTCCTCGTTCCCGCAGACACTCCCGGCGTCGAGGTCGGTACCAAGGACGCCAAGATGGGCCAGGAGGGCGCGTGGACGGCCGACGTCACCTTCGACGGGGTGCGCGTACCTTCGTCGGCGCTTGTCGGTGGCGATGAGGAGAAGGGCTACAAGGCTGCGATGACGTCGCTGGCCCGCGGTCGTGTGCACATCGCCGCACTGTCGGTGGGGCAGGCGCAGCGCGCACTCGACGAATCGGTTGCCTATGCCGCGAACGCCACACAGGGCGGAAAGGCCATCGGCTCTTTTCAATTGGTGCAGGCGATGCTCGCAGACCAGCAGACCGGAGTGATGGCCGGACGGGCGCTGGTCCGCGAGGCCGCCGCCAAGTACGTCTCCGGAGAGGATCGACGCATCGGACCGTCGGCGGCAAAACTGTTCTGCACGGAGATGGTGGGCAAGGTCGCCGATCTCGCCGTGCAGATCCACGGCGGAACCGGCTACATGCGCGAGGTACCTGTCGAACGTATCTACCGCGACGTGCGCCTGCTCCGCCTGTACGAGGGCACCAGTGAGATCCAACGACTCATCATCGGCGGCAACCTGATTCGCGCCGCAACGACGTAAACGCGGCCACCAACCACACCTCCACCCGTCCCGAGAACAGGACAACTTCGCCATGCCAGGACCGCTCCTGAACGATCAGACCGCCGTGATCACCGGCGCCGCACAGGGAATCGGCTTCGCCATCGCGCAGCTCTTCGTCGACGAAGGTGCCCGCGTCGTGATCGGCGACGTCAATGCGGAAGCCGCCGACAAGGCAGCCGCACAACTCGGCGGCTCCGAGCGTGCGATCGGCGTGCGGTGCGATGTCACCGACAGCGACGACGTCGACGCGTTACTCGCCGCAGCCGCAGACGCTTTCGGCCCCGTCGACGTCATGGTGAACAATGCCGGGATCACTCGCGACGCCACCATGCGCACCATGACCGAAGACCAGTTCGACCAGGTCATCAACGTGCATCTGAAGGGCACCTGGAACGGCACGCGCAAAGCCGCGGCGATCATGCGCGAACGCAAGAGCGGCGCCATCGTCAACCTGTCGTCGCTGTCGGGCAAGGTCGGCATGGTCGGGCAGACCAACTACTCCGCGGCCAAGGCCGGCATCGTCGGGATGACCAAGGCCGCCGCGAAAGAGATGGCGCACCACGGGGTTCGAGTCAACGCCGTCGCGCCGGGCCTCATCCGCTCGGCCATGACCGAAGCCATGCCACAGAAGGCATGGGATCAGAAGATGGCCGAGATCCCGATGGGACGCGCGGGCGAGGTCAGCGAAGTCGCCACTGTGGCACTGTTTCTCGCGAGCCACCTCTCGTCGTATATGACCGGCACCGTCATGGAGGTCACCGGCGGGCGGTTCATGTGACCACCGGGCGCAGTCAGGTGTCTCGTCCGCTGGCAGGCGTTCGCGTCGTCGAGGTGTCGAGCTTCGTCGCATCGCCCCTGTGCGGCTTGACACTTGCGCAACTCGGCGCCGAGGTGATCCGGGTCGATCCGACCGGCGGTGCCGCCGACGTCCACCGCTGGCCGCTGACCGATGACGGCACCACCTCCATCTACTGGACCGGCCTCAACCGCGGCAAGAAGTCGATCACCGCCGACCTGCGATCACCCGACGGCCAGGAGTTGATTCGACGACTCGTCGTCGAATCAGGTTGTGGCGGTGGGATTCTGGTGACCAATGCGGCAGGCCGGGACTGGATGAGCCACGAGACGCTGGCAGCGCTGCGCAGCGACGTGATCACCGTGGAGCTGTGCGGACTTTCCGACGGCTCCCCCGCAGTCGACTACACGGTCAACGCGGGCATCGGCTTTCCGATGATCACCGGTCCGCTCGATCATGCGGGTCCGGTCAACCATGTACTCCCCGCGTGGGATGTGATCTGCGGACTCTATGCCGCCGTGTCACTCACCGCCGCGGTACGCAAACGCGAACACAGCGGCGACGGTAGCCGTATTCGGCTGGCGCTCGAGGACACCGCGTTGTCGATCGCCGGAACGCTTGGCTATCTGACCGAACCGCAGGTGAATTCGACGTCGCGGCCCGCCACGGGGAACGACGTCTACGGGACGTACGGCACCGACGTCACGACCGCGGACGGAGATCGATTCATGATCGTCGCCCTCACCGCACGCCACTTTCGCGACCTGGTGCGCATCACCGGAACCGACGGCGTCGTCGGCGCACTCGAACGCTCACTCGACGTCGACTTCACCACCGAGGCCGACCGCTTCACCCATCGCGACGTGTTGAACGCGCTGTTCCGCACGTGGTTTGCCAACCAGCCGACCGAGAGAGTCGCCGAGCTCCTCGAGGAGTCGTCGGTGCTCGCACAGCGCTACCGAACATTCGACGAGGTGGTGGCCTCCGGCGCGCTCGCGGCGAACCCACTGTTCACCGATCTCGACCAGCCCGGCGTCGGCACCTACCTCGCCGCGGGACTACCTGCAGGCTTCGACGGCGAACACTTCGCGGCAGGGCCCGCGCCAACACTCGGCGCCGACACGCCCACGTGGGCCGACGACCCCGACACCCCGTGACGCCGACAACCCCGTGACACCACCGACGACGTCTCCGGAATAACACCGCACCTCGGCAGGTTGACTGAACCAGTTGCTCAGATTTGAGCAAACAGCCGACCAGGAGGTTCCGATGCCCGCCATCACCGCCGACACCACAACACTGCCCCGCCTCACCGCGCCGGCACTCGAGGCAACCGAACGACCCGTGAAGTCACTGACCCGTGGCCCACGCGGATACGAGGGCGAAGGGTTTCCCGTGGTCAGAGCCTTCGCAGGCGTTCCGGCAGCGGTCCTCGACCCATTCATCCACATGGATCAGATGGGCGAGGTCGACTACGAGCCGGGCGAACCGAAGGGCACCGACTGGCATCCGCACCGCGGCTTCGAGACCGTCACCTACATCATCGACGGCCGCTTCCAGCACCAGGACTCCACCGGTGGCGGCGGGTTGATCGAGAACGGCGCCACGCAGTGGATGACTGCCGGTGCCGGCATCCTGCACATCGAGACCCCACCGGCCGAGTTGGTCGAGTCCGGCGGCCTGTTCCACGGCATCCAGCTCTGGGTGAACCTGCCGGCCAAGGACAAGTTCCTCACACCGCGCTACCAGAACCTCGAAGCCGGGAACGTCGCGCTCGTCGCCTCGCCCGACGGTGGCGCACTCGTCCGCATCATCGCCGGTGAGCTCGACGGCCACGCCGGGCCGGGTGCCACACACACGCCGATCACGGTGGCGCACGCGACCGTCGCGCCGGGTGCATCCGTGTCGGTGCCGTGGCGTGAGGACTTCAACGCCCTCGCCTACGTCCTGTCCGGACGTGGCACCGTCGGCCCAGATGCGCGTCCGATCGAGCAGGGTCAACTCGCCGTATTCGGCAAGGGTGACCGTCTGACTGTCGCCGCCGATGCCGGACAGGACAGCAACCGCCCCGCCCTCGAGGTCCTCCTTCTCGGCGGGCAACCGATTCGCGAACCCGTCGCACACTACGGTCCGTTCGTGATGAACACCCGCGAGCAACTGATCGAAGCCATCGAAGACTTCCAGGCCGGTCGTCTCGGCGTCATTCCGCCGGATGCGATCATGCCGCACACCAGCACTCGATGACCGCCAACCCCTCGATCCAGAAGGTCGCCGCGTCGAAATCCCAGGCGTGGCGGCTCTTCATCGAGACCAGCGCCCGACTCCAGACCACGCTCGACGACGAACTCCGTGCTCACTGCCGAATGTCGTTGGCGGACTATCACGTTCTGTTGATCCTCCACGAATGCCCCGGTGGCCGTGCACGAATGCGCGACCTCTCCCACCGCATGGTGTTCTCGACGTCGCGTCTGTCCTACCAGATCGACGCGATGGTCCGACGCGGCTGGCTTCGTCGCGAGGCGGCCCCGGAGGACAAACGCGGCAGCTACGCGGTACTGACCGACGACGGACGCACGGCGTTCGCGGCGGCGGCACGCGACCACGGTGCGGCCGTCGACAGGTTGTTCACCTCCGCGCTGTCGGATTCCGAGGCAAGCGGACTCGCCGACCTCATGGAGACACTGACCAGTCACCTCGACGCCGAAACTCCCCTCACCCCAAGCACATCCGCGAACCGAGCGAAATGACGACATCATGACCGACACGCAGACCCCACAGATCACCGACGTCGCCCGCTGCCGCCTCATCCGCGCAGCCGACCGCCACATGTGGAACGACGAGGCCATCGACTCGCGGCAATCCTTTCCTGCCACGGGCAGTTTCGACCTGGCGGCCAACGCGCACGGAATGCTGCTGGTCCACAACGACGACATCGTCGACGCGGGCGCAGGCTTCGACACCCATCAGCATCGCGACGCAGAGATCGTCACGTGGGTCGTCGAAGGCGCTCTGCACCACAGAGACTCGCAGGGTAGCGAAGGTGTTCTCACACCCGGCGTCGTGCAGAGCATGTCTGCCGGATCGGGAATCCGGCATTCCGAACGCAACGCGTCGACGCGCGCCGAGAACCAGCGGCTGCGCGTCGTGCAGATGTGGATCGCACCCGAGTATTCGGGCGGCACACCGAGTTACGCGGAAGCGAGCGTCAACGAGGCGCTAGCCGACGGCGGGCTGGTCACCATCGTGTCGGGACTCGACCGCGACGCGGGCGGGCAGGCGTTGTCGGTCGGCAACAGCTACGTCGCGCTGCATGCGGCGCGCCTACTCCCCGACCGCCCGGTCACCCTGCCGTCTGCACCGTTCGGGCACCTGTTCGTGGTCTCCGGCACCGTCACGGTGTCGGGCCTGCCGAGCGACGAGACAGCCGACGACCACCTCACGCTCGATGAGGGCGACGCGCTGCGTACCGCGGGCACCGCCGCACTGACCGTCGCCGCAGACGCGCCGGCCGAGATCCTCTTCTGGGAAATGCACACTTCGTTCGACGCCGCGCGCGCCTGACCGCTCGACGAACGCGATCAGAGTTGTGGCGCAACCGCTGTGGAGATCAGCTCGAGATGCTCGAGATCGTCAAGGTCGAGCATCTGCAGATACAACCTGGTGACTCCGATGGCCCGGTAGGACTCGATCTTCTCGACGACCTGATCGGGCGTACCAGCGAGTCCGTTCTCCCGGAGCTCGCCGACCTCGCGCCCGATTGCGTCGGCACGTCGTGTGACGTCTGCATCGCTTTTGCCCACGCAGATCGTCAACGCTGCCGAATACGTGAGTTCGTCGGGTCCGCGACCCGCCGCCGTGCACGCATCGCGCACGACGTCGAATTGCGCTGCGACGACGTCGGTCTTCGCGAACGGCACGTTGAACTCGTCGGCAAACTGCGCGGCCAACGCGGGGGTGCGCTTCTTGCCCATACCGCCGATGATGATCGGGGGTCGCGGTGACTGCACCGGCTTCGGCAACGCGGGTGAGTTGCTGACCTGAAAGTGCTTGCCGCGGTAGTCGAAGAGATCGCCTACCGGCGTCGACCACAGCCCGGTGATGATCTCGAGGTTCTCGGTCAGCTTCTCGAAGCGTTCTCCGAGCGGCGGGAACGGAATCGCATACGCCTCATGCTCCTCGGCGAACCATCCTGCCCCTAGTCCGAATTCGATTCGGCCACCGCTCATTTCATCGGCCTGCGCAACCTGGATCGCAAGCTGACCGGGGTGGCGGAACGTCGCCGACGTCACCAGGGTGCCGAGACGGATCGTCGAGGTCTCCCGACCGAGCGCCGCCAACGTGAGCCACGCATCGGTCGGCCCCGGGAGCCCCTCGGTGTTCATCGCCAGGTAGTGATCGGATCGGAAGAATGCGTCGTAGCCGAGGTCTTCGCTCGCCCGCGCGACGCGGAGCAGCGTCTCGTATGTGGCGCCCTGCTGAGGTTCGGTGAAGATTCGCAAGTCCATGGAATTCAACCTACGCGTCGCGAACTCGGGTCTGTCCGGCGTGCCGTCCGCTCTGGGGACGCGTCACGCCTACGGCGTGATCTGGCCCGCGGGCACCAGCGACGGCTCGTCGACGGTCGACAGCGTGAGGACGGCCTCGACGATCGCGTCCTGCGTCTCGATCTGCGCTTCGAGCCTTCGCAACCGGAATGCGACGTCGTGCTCGGCGAGGTCGCCGGTGATATCGACGGCTGCCACCAGGTAGAACTCCATCGGGCCGACGTACTCCGCATGCAGATAGGTGACCCGATCGATGTCGGCCATGTCGAGCAGACGAACGAGGATGGCGTCGCGAATCGGCGCCATGGCCTCCTGGCCGAGGAGAAACTCGCTGTTGCGTCGGATCAGGAAGATGGCGATGAAGCCCAACAGCAGACCGACGAGGATCGATCCGAGCGCATCCCAGACTGCGTTGCCGGTGATCTGATGCAGCGCCATGCCCGCAGCAGCGATCGCGAGTCCGACGAGTGCCGCGGAGTCTTCGGCGAACACTGCTCGCAGAGTGGTATTCGACGTCCGGCTGACAAATCGAAGCGGGTGCATCGACATCCGACGTCCGCCCGCCTTGGCCTGGCGAACCGACTGTACGAACGAAATACCTTCCAGCACTGCCGAGATCGCAAGGACTATGTAGCCGACGAGATAGTTGGTGTCTTCTTCCGGGTGGACGAGCGCGGTGATGCCGTTGACCACCGACACGGCAGCGCCGACTGCGAACAATCCGAACGCCGCGAACATCGACCAGATGTAGGTTTCCCTGCCGTGCCCGAACGGGTGACTTCTTGTCCTGCCACGATTTCCGCGGCGCTCGGCGATGAGCAGAAAGATCTCGTTTCCCGAGTCCGCCCAGGAGTGCATGGCCTCAGCCGTCATCGACGCCGATCCCGTGACGATCGCAGCAATCGTCTTGGCAATGGCGACCGCAACATTCGCGACGAATGCGATGACGACGGTCGTCATCGAATCCTGATCGTTGATGGGGGTGACGAGTTGCTCATCGGTCCGCGGCACTTCCGTGTCAGCCATGATCCGATCGTCTCACGGCATGCGGGTGCCGACACTCGATCCGGACACGCCCTCGCCGAGAAAATGACCGCGCGGCGCACCCAGCCGAAGGTGCACCGCGCGGTCGTCGAATCCAGACTCGGGTGAGAGGTTATCCGAGGCTGAAGGGCTTTCCGTAGAACGTCACGATCTGTTCTGCGTTGGGTGTGTTTACATACACGTCGGCAAACGAGCGAGCCTGCGCATAGCCTGCGCAGCCGTTGATCCCGATCTGCTCGTCGGTGTAGCTGAGCTTCGCGTGGTTGGTGGCCTTGTACCCGACCTTGTTGCTCAGCTTCTGGTTGCCGAAGTCGTCGGCGGACTCGACCGTGTTCACGTAGTAGGCGATCGCCTGGCCCGGACCGACCGACAGCGAGGTTCCGGCACCGGCCGTTGCCGAAGTGATTGAGGGCGGGCTATCGATATTCGCACCCGGCTTGCCGGATGCAGCACCGTTGCCGCTACCACTGACACCGGAGATGTTGACCTGGCAGCCGACGATGTAACCCGCCCTGATCTTGATGTTCTTGGCGTCCTTGCTGGTCTTGACTGCGTAGGTAGCCGACACCCATGCGTTGCGGTGTAGCGGAGTTCCGCCGAGGGACGGGTTGATGTTGGCCCTCTCGTTACTCCTCGTCACCGACACGACGGTGCCGTCGCCCAGGGTCTGCTGGTCGGTCTGCGAAGGGAGCGCGACGTGGACGTCCGCGTGTGCGATGGCCGGTGCCATCAGTGCGGCGACTGTTGTCAATGCCGCGGGCGCGCCGATCGTGACGAGCCGCTTCAAGCTGATATTCATTTCTTCCTCGTATGTCGTCAGTCGTTCAGGGAGGTGTCAGCCGATGGAGAAGGGCTTGCCATAGAGATTGATCTTCTGATGATCGCTACCCGTGGTCTCGACGACCACGTACGAGCGAGCCTGCGCGTAGCCTGCGCAGTTGTTGATGTTCAGCTGCGTGCGGTCCCAGTTGAAGTAGTACGTGCCCTTTTTCTCGATGTCCTTGTAATCGAGCTGAGCGAACACCACCTGGCCGGGCGTCAGCGGAATGCTGAGGCTGCCCGAACCCGATACCGCGCCGGCGCTGAGCAGGTTGAGTGTTCCGGTGGCGCCGACCGTCATCGATCCGACGTTCACCTGGCAACCGACGATGTAGCCCACCGAGAGCGTCGCCGCGGCGCCGTCCGTCGACACGCCGCCGGTGCCCGGGTAGGTGGCCTCGCCGTTCGAACCGACACCGTTGTTCGGCCCAGCCTTGGAGTCCTTCAAGCCCGGCGCCTTGAGAACAACGCTTCCGCTCACCCACGCGGTGCGGCCAAGGCCGTTTGCCGCAAGAGACGGCGAGATCTGTGCAGATTCAGAGGTGCGGGTCAGTGTCAGCCCGTCGCCGTTGGCCGTTCCTCCCGGCAAACGAACGAAGGCGTCGCCGTGTGCGGGAGCCGCGGCCAGGCCGACGGCGGTCGCGACGGCACCGATGGCCAGTGCGCCGACGGCACCCCGTCGCATCCGTGACTCGTTGGTGGTCATGTAGTCCCCTCAAGATGAATTCATTGCTCGGCTCGCTCGCTCCGCGCGCTGCGCCGGTCGTCGCCCCAGCGGCAACTCCGCGCGAACTGTACTGAGATGACGGAGAACAAAACGTGAACAAAGTGCGGCCACACGGCGGCGCGTTGACCAATTTGTGATCTTCGAATCCGTTGCACGACAGGATGTTTCGTTTTGTACCGTTTGCACTGCCAAATATCGGACATAAGCGACGCTTGCTGATCGTCCTCAAATGAGTGCAAGCTTCGCGATACCAAATCGAGGTTCGTCCGGTTAGTGTTTGCGAGTGAGCTCCGACGTTTCCGACCACCGAATGCGGCAGTGGCTGCTCTCCGATATCTCACCGGAGCCCGCAGGCCTCATGGGACCGCACCGCATTCCGAGCGAAGAATCGCACACACACCGGTGGTGGCAGGTGATGTGCCTGACCGGCGTCGACTATTTCTCGACGCTCGGCTACCAGCCGGGCATCGCTGCGCTCGCAGCGGGACCCGTCGCCCCTGTCGCGACATTGGTGCTGGTCGCGCTGACGCTCTTCGGCGCGCTTCCCGTCTATCGGTATGTCGCCGCGAAATCGCCCAAGGGCGAGGGCTCGATCGCGATGCTCGAACGGCTGCTCCCCAAGTGGGGCGGAAAGATCTTCGTTCTCGTCCTCCTCGGCTTCGCGGCAACCGACTTCCTGATCACGATGACGTTGTCGGCCGCGGACGCGACCGCCCACTTCGTCGAGAATCCCCTTGTGCCACGGGGCTTCTCCAACCACACGGTCCTGATCACACTGATCCTGCTCGCGCTGCTCGCCGCGGTGTTCCTGCGCGGCTTCACCGAGGCGATCACCATCGCGGTCGTCTTGGTCGTCGTGTATCTGAGTCTCAACGTTGTCGTGATCGCGACCGCGCTGTGGCACATCGTCGAAGCTCCACATCTCGTCATCGACTGGCAGTCGGCGATGTTCACCGAGCACGGCAATCCGTGGATGGTGGCCGCGATCGCCGTTCTCGTGTTTCCCAAGCTGGCGCTGGGATTGTCGGGCTTCGAGACGGGCGTCGCGGTCATGCCGCAGGTCGACGGCTCACCGGCCGATCCACCCGATCATCCGATCACCCGCATCCGTGGCACTCGACGCCTCCTCACCACATCGGCACTGATCATGAGTGTCTTCCTCATCTCGAGCAGTCTGGTGTGCACCATCCTCATACCCGAGAACGAGTTCCAGCCCGGCGGCAAGGCCAACGGTCGTGCGCTCGCCTACCTCGGACACGACTACCTCGGCAGCGGTTTCGGCACCGTCTACGACATCAGCACCATCCTCATCCTCTGGTTCGCCGGGGCGTCGGCGATGGCCGGTCTGCTCAACCTGGTGCCGCGCTACCTGCCGCGCTACGGCATGGCTCCGGACTGGGCGCGCGCCACCCGCCCGCTGGTCGTCGTCTTCGCACTCATCGCCTTCGGCGTCACCATCTATTTCGACGCCAACGTCGACAAACAGGGCGGCGCATACGCCACCGGCGTACTGGTTCTGATGACGTCCGCTGCCATCGCGGTCACACTCTCGGTGCGCAAACGCAGGATTCGACGACTGACGCTGATGTTCACCACGATTTCGGTGATCTTCATCTACACCACCGTCGCGAATATCATCGAACGCCCCGAGGGTGTGCAGGTGGCAGCATTCTTCATCGCGGCCATCCTGATCGTGTCGTTTGCTTCCCGAATCAACCGATCGTTCGAATTGCGAAGTGGCATCATCACTTTCGACGAGACAGCACAACGCATCATCGACGAGGCAGCGGCCTCCGGGGAGATACAGATCGTCACCCACGACCCCGACGAACGGTCGCTGCACGAATACCACGACAAAGAACTGCAGCAACGCGCCGAAAGCCACATTCCCGACGCCGATCAGATCGTGTTCCTCGAAGTCAACGTGACCGACTCGTCGGAATTCGCCACCGACCTCCTGATCCACGGACGCTACCGCGAAGGTGGATACCGGATCCTCTGGGTTGATTCGGCGGCGGTGCCCAATACGATCGCGGCCACGTTGTTGGCCATCCGCGAACGGACCGGAATCGTTCCCAACGTGTACTTCGAGTGGAGCGAGACCAACCCGCTGCTCAACCTCCTCCGGTTCTTGTTCATCGGTGAAGGCGAGGTTGCGGCGGTCACGCGAGAGGTCGTCCGACGGGCCGAGCCGGAAATCAGCCAACGACCGGTCGTACACGTCGGCTGACTCCCCGACACCAACATCTCAGTGCCCGGCCCATGACGATTGTCATGGGCGAAACATGACATCTGCTCTGTGTGTGGACCTTCGCGCGGGGCGACTCTTGATGTCATGAACAACACCGACCCCACCGCGATTCGCACATCGGCGCCAACACACACCGTGCCGGCACTCGTCATCGACGGTGTCACGAAGACCTTCCGCAGCGGCAACGGTTCTCAGGTCACCGCCGTCGACGACCTCAGCCTGACGATCCGCCAGGGCGAGGTCGTGGCCTTCCTCGGGCCGAACGGCGCAGGCAAGACCACGACACTCGACATGGTTCTCGGCCTGACACAACCGGATTCGGGCACCGTCGAGGTCTATGGCTTGTCGGCCAGGAAGGCCGCACGGACAGGTAGGGTCGCCGCGGTTCTGCAGAGCGGCGGTCTGCTCCCCGATTTCACGGTCGAAGAGACCATGCGCATCGTCGCGGATCTACACGGGCGCACGCGCGACGTCGAATCAGCAATGGCTCGCGCCGGCATCTCGGACATCGCCGGGCGCAAGGTTTCCCGGTGCTCGGGTGGCGAGCAGCAACGCCTCAAGTTCGCGTTGGCGACGCTGCCCGACCCAGACCTCATCGTGCTCGACGAGCCGACCGCCGGAATGGATGTGGAGTCACGACGCACCTTCTGGTCGGCGATTCGTGCGGATGCCGGTGCCGGTCGCACCGTCGTCTTCGCCACTCACTACCTCGAGGAGGCCGACGACTTCGCCGACCGCATCGTGATGGTCTCGCACGGACGCGTCGTTGCCGACGGTTCGACCGCCGAGATCCGCAATGTCGCCAGCCGACGGGTGGTGTCGGCAATCGTCGACGACACCGGTATCGCCGCAGTGGGTGCGGCCATTCCCGATCTTGAGGTGGTCGAGCGTCGAGGCGGACGAATCTATCTGTCCGCCAGCGATTCCGATGCACTCGCGAGGTTTCTGCTGACCGCGACCGACGCTCGTGAGCTCGAGGTCGCGACCCACAACCTCGAAGACGCTTTCATCGCGCTCACCACCGACTGACCACCACGAACCTCACAGCCGCCCAACCCCAGCACACCGAAAGGCTCCCACCATGAACGTGCATACTGCCGACGCACCGAGAACGACCGGATCGGACTCCCTTCGCGGGTTCTTCGCCTCACCCACCTATCTCCGGCTCGACATCCGTCGCGTCATGCGCAATCATCGCGCGATGATCTTCACCGTCGCGATGCCAGCCCTGCTCTACCTGGTCTTCGGTGCAACCCAGAAGACAAGCGATGCAGTGGGATCCGGCAACGTCGCCTTCTACGTCCTCATCGGCATGGCCGTCTACGGAGCGATCCTGGCCGCAGCCACGAACGCCGCATCGGTCGCGATCGAACAGCAAGCCGGGTGGACCAGAACGCTCATGATGACGCCGCTACAACCCGCGGGCTACGTGGCGACGAAAATCGGTGTGGCCCTTGCGATGGGTGCACTGCCCATCGCGGTGCTCTGCATCGCGGGCATCGCCACCGGCGCACACTCACCCTTCGGTGTCTGGATCGCGTGCCTGCTGCTCGGGTGGATCGGGGCGTCGGTGTTCGCGGCGTTCGGCCTGGCGGTCGGCAGCCTGATGCGGTCCGACGGTGCGATGCAGGTGATGGGTGGCGTACTGGCACTCCTCGCCTTCGCGGGCAACGTCTTCGTCCCACTCAAGGGAACCATGCTGACCATCTCCCAGTTCACGCCGATGTTCGGGGTCGTGACGTTGGCCCGCTACCCCCTCGACCACGGGGTGACCGTCTACGGCACGCACATCGGACTCTGGGTCGCCATCGCCAATCTGGTCTTCTGGGCCGCAGTGTTCTCGATCGCCGCCGCGGTCTTCTACAGTCGCAGTACACAGCGCCAGTGAGTCAGCGGGCCAGGGAGCCAGTGAGCCAGTAAGCCGACGACGGAACAGCAGGAGAACATCGCCCATGACGGTCGAGAGTGCGTGATGGCACAGCGGTTTGGCCTCAAGGCTGACGCGGTGGCACCCTGGCGCAATCTGCGCTGGGTGTTCACCGCTGTCTGGCTGATCTTTCTCGCCTACCCGATCGGCGCGGTGGCCACCTCCGATCACTCGCCCGCGACAAAGGCGATCGGATTCGCCCTCCTGACGCTGTTCGCGCTGTCCTACCTGTGGGCCAGCGTGTACCTGCTCACCGGCCGCTCAGCGACCGATCTGCGTGGCGTGCCCTTGTTCGTGCTGCTCGCGCTCCTGATGGTGGGGTTACTGCCGATCATCGGCGAGAACGCCTTCGGTGCAGCGCCATTCCTGATGGTCGTCGCCGCCTTCTGTTTTCCGACGCGGTGGGCGCTGATCTGCGTCGGCACCGTCGTCGTTGCGTCGGTTGCCGTCCCCCGTCTCTTCGGGTGGCACACCGATGCCAGCATCGTGCTCGTCCTGCTGGCCGTCGGACTGACCATGCTCGGATTTCGAGCCGTCGCGGTGCGCGAAGGAGAGCGCGAACGCGAGGAGGAACGTCGACGAGAACTCGACGCACGGCTGGCCGTCGTCGCAGAACGCGAGCGTGTGGCGCGCGACGTCCATGACATCCTCGGCCATTCGCTCACGGTCATCAGTGTGAAAACCGAACTCGCACAGCGGCTCGTCGAACTCGATCCGGAACGCGCGCAACGAGAACTGGGTGAGATCAATCAGTTGACACGCGATGCGCTCGCACAGGTGCGCACAACCGTCGGTCGCATGCGCACACCCGATCTGCCCGACACCATCGCCGGGGTCGACAGCGCGTTGCACGCGGCGGGCATCGCGGCCACGTTGCCAGAGCCGACCGTCGACACCGAACACGCCGAACTCTTCGCCTGGGTGCTGCGCGAGGCCGTCACCAATGTCGTCAGACACAGCGGAGCACAGCACTGCGAGGTGCTGATCGACGAATCGTCGATGTCCGTTCACGACGACGGTGCAGGCCTGGGCGACGCCGAGCACGGCAACGGGCTGCGCGGACTGCGCGAGCGCGTCGAATCTGCCGGCGGCACAGTACACTTCGACTCCGATCCAACGGGAACGACAGTGCGGGTACATATCTCATGACCGACTCGATCCGACTACTCCTCGCCGACGACCAGGCGCTCGTTCGGGGCGCGCTCGCCGCACTGCTCGACCTCGAACCCGATCTCGAGGTCGTCGCCCAGGTCGGCCGAGGCGACGAGGTGGTCGACGCCGCCCGCGAATCCGGCGCGCAGGTCTGCCTGCTCGACATCGAAATGCCCGGAGCCGACGGCATCGAGGCCGCTGCCGCGATTCGGACACACCTCCCGGACGTGCGCTCGTTGATCGTCACGACGTTCGGCCGCCCGGGCTACCTCCGTCGCGCGATCGACGCGGGAGCATCGGGATTCGTCGTGAAGGACACTCCCGCAGCCCAACTCGCCGATGCCGTCCGACGCGTGCATGCGGGACTGCGCGTCGTCGATCCGACGCTCGCGACGGAAAGCCTTGCCAGTGGCGACAATCCGTTGACGTCGCGCGAAACAGACGTGCTGCGTGCCGCGCTGTCCGGCGCGACGGTGGCGACGATCGCGGCGCAGGTCCACCTGTCCGCGGGCACCGTGCGCAACCACCTGTCGTCGGCCATCGGGAAAACCGGTGCGAGCACGCGCGGCGAGGCCGCGCATATCGCGCGTGATCGCGGCTGGATCTGACGTCTTCTGCGCGCAGAAAGTTGCACCCCACGGGCACCTCGCATGTACCGGTACGTACGAAGGCACCGAGAGGCGTAGCTTTCTGCGCGACGGTTCCCATCCGCGGTCCACACCTGCTCCGAATCGCTGGTGCTCATCCACCGACACACCGAACACTGGCAAGCAAAGAGCTTCACATGCGGAATACGGCCCGAATCGCATTGGGTGCACTGGTCGCAACGGCAGGCGCGGGAGCGATCGCATTCGCCGCGGCACCCGACGCCGCTGCCGCACCCACGATCTGTCCGGCTCTCCCAGGACAGAGCTCGACAATGCCTGGCTGCACAGCAGATTCCGGCCCCACAGGACTGAGCCTGGCGGTCGTCGACAGCGGCGGCACCGCGTCGTCCAAGGCAGACAACTACGCCGGTCCCGCAGCAATTGCGGTGGGGCCCAAGGCATCAGTGACGATGACGGGTATCAAACCGGGACTCGCGATCGGCATCGCCGGACCGGGTGCCACCGTCGTCGTCGACGGCAAGAACGGACCCACCTGCACCGGCGGCACCTCGTTCGCAGGCGACTTCCAAACCCTCAAGGGCTGCTGGAAGCCCTGAGCCAGAACGTCTTTCACTCACCTGTGACCGCCTACGCCCGGCGGTGTCACAGGTGTAGTCCACGGAGATAGGCGGCCTGCCCGAGGTGTTTCGCGTCGTCGTCGACGATGCTGACCAATCGGACGCCGAGCGTGACGGGAGGATCCCACCGCTCGTCCACGATCCGGTCGAGGTCGGCGTCGTCGAGCGTCGTGAGGTAGGCGACCGATGCGTCGTGTGTGGCGTCGTAGTAGCCGAGCAACTGGTCGGGTTCGGCTACTACGCGTCGCGTCTGTTCGGGCGACTGCCCGTAGCCGGTGGCCTCCTTGTCGAACGGCAGGGCGAAACTCTCGTACCAGCCATCTCTGATCCAGACCTGGTCGAAGTCGGCGACATCGGCGATCTGCGCGTCCTGGACTCGGGTGAGGTGCCAGATCAGCCAGGCAATGGTGTTGGCTCCCGGTGCCACAGTGAGGCCCAGTCGCTCTTCGTCGATCCCGTCGAGGACACCGTGTACCCCGTCTTTGATGCGGCCCAATCCGTCGAGGAGAACTTCCGAGGCGTTCATGCCAACCATTCGTACCCCTTTGGCCCGCGGTGCGCACAAACCTGGCGTGACCCGACGTGAGGCCGGACGATCAGCCGAGTGTCTGACAGCCATCACGTTTCCGCCTCCAGCTCGCGGGCTAGCACGCCGCGACCCATCCGCTTCAACGCATTCGACATGAATTGCGTCGCCCACCAATCGCCGGGTCTATGGCGTCACCCCGCGGATCGATCGTGGGACTACAACACACTCGACTACTGGGTCGAGTTGGCCCGGCTCCTGGAAACGGGCGGATTCGACGGCCTGTTCATCGCCGACGTACTAGGCACCTACGACGTCTACGCGGGCACAGACGAAGCCGCGATCAGGCAGGGCGCGCAGATTCCTGTCAACGACCCGCTGTTGCTGGTGTCGGCAATGGCTCACGCGACGGAGCACCTCGGCTTCGGGATCACCACGGGCACCGGATTCGAGCATCCGTATCCGTTCGCGCGCCGATTGTCGACGCTGGACCATCTCACCAAGGGCCGGATCGGCTGGAACGTGGTGACCGGCTATCTGCCGTCGGCAGCACGCAACATGGGCGACGACGATCAGCTGGCGCACGACGACCGCTACGACCACGCCGACGAATACCTGACGGTGCTCTACAAGCTCTGGGAGGGCTCGTGGGAGCGCGACGCGGTACTCCGCGACCGCACCTCCGGGGTGTTCGCCGACCCGTCGAAAGTGCACCACGTCGGACACCGCGGTAAGCATTTCACCGTGCCGGGCACTCACCTGTCCGAGCCGTCACCACAGGGCTCGCCGGTCATCTACCAGGCGGGGGCCTCACCTCGCGGCCGACGCTTCGCCGCCCAGAACGCCGAAGCCATCTTCGTCGCGGCTCCCACCAAGCAGATCCTCCGCGACACCGTCGCCAAGATCCGCGACGAACTCGTCCTCGCAGGTCGCGATCCCTACGACGCACGGATCTACACGCTCCTGACGATCATCACCGACGCCACGCCGGAAGCCGCACGCGCCAAGGCGGCCGAGTATCAGCGACTCGCCAGCGACGAGGGATCACTGGTGTTCATGTCGGGCTGGATGGGCATCGACCTCGCGTCGTATGACCTCGACGAACCGATCGGCAACGTGGCGAGTAACGCGATCCAGTCGGCGGTGGCCGCCTTCCAGCAGGCATCCGACACCGGCGAGCAGTGGCGGGTGCGCGACATCGCTGCGTGGGGTGGCATCGGTGGAATGGGTCCGGTGCTGATCGGGTCGGGAGACGAGGTTGCAGGGGCTCTTCTCGACTGGGCCGCCGACACCGACGTCGACGGCTTCAACCTCGCATATGCCGTGACGCCCGGCACCTTCTCCGACGTCATCACCCACGTGGTGCCCGCACTGGAGCGGCGAGGTGCCTACGGACGGGAGTACGTGCCGGGTACGTTGCGCAACAAGCTGTTCGGACGCGGCGACCTGCTTCCGGACAACCACCGCGGAGCGTCGTACCGCGTCGGCGGCAAGGGATCGACCATCGACGACTCGGTCCGTGACGTGGCGGCACGAGTCGACGCCGTCGGCGCCACACCGAGCTGACTCGCCGCCTATTGTGGCGGGGTGAGTCGCGATCCCGGACCCCACCGCACACACGTCGGACACTCGCACAGCCATTCGCTGTCGGAGATCCCGGCGGCTTTGTCTCCGTTCGCGAAACGATTCGTCGTCGTCACGCTGACGATCGCCGGTATCGCCGTCATCGTCGGCATGGTGCTGCTGTGGCCGTCCGGTGGGAGCCATCCGATTCCGCCGCAGTTCCGAGGCGCAGACGGCGGGGCGATCACGACGGTGTCGGGCAAAGTGGTCGGGCAATCGCGTGGCCCCTGCCTCAACCAGCTCGTCGGAACGGCGCAGGATTCGCCCGATTTCGGCACAACGCCGACGCCGAACGGCCCGTGCATCGAGAACACCGTCAAGCTCGAATCTGGAAGCGACTCAGGCAAATACACATTGCTCGAGATCCCGACGAATCGGGCGCAGGCCGGCAGCGGCCCGGACAGTGTCGCACCCGACCCGTCGACCCTCGACGAACCGCAGGCGGGCCAACCGTCACTCTCCCCCGGCGACGCCATCCGGCTGAGCACGGTACCGGGCCCCGACGGCGCGCCGCGCTACACGTTCTTCGACTTCGCGCGCGGGATACCGACACTGATCTGGGCGGTGCTGTTCGTCGGCGCGGTGGTCCTGGTTGCGGCCTGGCGTGGCTTGCGGTCGATCATCGGCCTCGTCTTCGCCTTCGCTGTCCTCGGCGTATTCACCTTGCCCGCGATTCTCGACGGTGAGTCGCCCGTCGCGGTGGCCGTGGTGTCCTCGGCCGCGATCCTGTTCGTCGTCTTGTATCTGGCGCACGGCATCAGCCTGCGGACGAGTTCGGCGCTCCTGGGCACGTTGAGCTCACTCGTGCTCGCGGGCGTGCTGAGTTGGCTGGCCATCAGGACCATGCACCTCACCGGCTTGTCTGGCGACCAGACCACCAATTTGCAGGTCTACCAGGGCAGCATCTCGATCAGCGGCCTGCTGCTCGCCGGATTCATCATCGGCACCCTCGGCGTTCTCAACGACGTCACGATCACCCAGGCATCAGCGGCATTCGAACTCGCAGGCGCGGGAGAGCCGACGAGACTCGCGACCTTCCGGGCCGCGATGCGCGTCGGCCGAGACCACATAGCGAGCACCGTCTACACCCTCGTCTTCGCGTACGCGGGCAGCGCGCTACCGCTTCTCCTCCTGTTCTCCGTTGCGCGACAACCGTTCTCGTCGCTGCTGACCACCGACGCGGTCGCCGTCGAACTCGCCCGATCGTTCGTCGGCGGCATCGCCATCGCGCTGTCGGTGCCGCTGACCACAGCGATCGCCGCCGCCCTCACCCATCCGACGCCGCGCGCGGTGGAGCCGGCGCGCACACATTCCGGTGCGGCGAAGCCGGGGCGCACGCAGTCCGGCGCAGTGGGACGGGGAACACGCACGACGTCCGGCGCGCCAGACGCCTCGGTGCGCGCAACCCGTCGCATCGACAACGGGCGGCCCGTCAACGACCATCCCCCAACCGAGTCGGCATCCCGTGCCGCACCCCACAAGGCACATGAGCTACCGAGCCCCCACGACCGGGGCGTCGACCCGTCACCTCCGCGCACCGGTCGCCACTCCATGCCAGACTGACACCGCCGACCGGGCGCCCCAGACTGCCGTGCGCCTCAGACTGCCGAGTGTGCGCCGTTCAGAGGGCGGGACACTTCCCCGCAGGAATCAATGTGAAGTTCCGGCCGAGCCAGTCGCCGACCTTGGTCAGCATCTTTGTGCCGTCCTCGAATGTTCCGCTCGTCGGACGAGCAGCCATCGAGACCGCGACCTCCCCCTGATCGGTCGCGATGAGGCCGAGCTGGCGCACCAGATAACCAGGTGCCGCATCGGTGGCAGGCCCCCAACCACCCTTCACCGCGGTGACCGCGTGCTGCTTGGGACCGAGATCAGCGATGCCCCACCGTTGATTCGGCGCCACCGAACCCATGTGGTCGAGGATGTTCTTGGTGTTCGGCATGCACGGCAGGTGCGCCCCGAAACGCGCCTGATCGGCCAGCGCCCATTGTGTATAGCCCGGATACGAACGCGGAGTATCGATCTCCGAACTCACCCGAGTCGTCACATCATGGCCTTCGCGCAGCACCGCGGTCACCGCGTCGACCGATGCCCTGCCGCCGCCGAGCGATCCCCAGAGGTCGCCTGCGGCGTCGTTGTCGGAGAAGGTGATCGCCTTGTCCTCCTTGGCGAGGATCGATGCACCGTTCTTGCGCTCGGCTGCCAGCGCGACGGGAACCTTGAAGGTCGACCACGCCCGCCCCGTCTTGAGCGACCCGAACGACTGTGCGGCGTCGGACCCGACGGGTACCAACGACACTCCGATTTGGCCGGGAATCGACTTACGAATCGACTTCTGCGCAACCGCCCAGCTGTCTGCGAGCCTCTTCGCCGGAGGTACCGGCGGACGCAGCCACGTCGCAATCGGCTCGGGTAGTGGCGGCGGTCGAAACCGGGGCGGGGCCGCATGCGCGCTCCCTGCACCGAGGACGATCGTCGTCACCGCGACGGCGATCAGCACGCAGAGTCGTTTCGAAATAGTCACATCTGTCCCTCTACTCACTTGAGTAACAGACGTTACGGCCCGGTCGCGCCCCAAGCGACCCCGAGGGCGTCACAACTCGGTCACACCCGGCCAGCACCGAGGAACACCACCGTGCACGGGCGTGGCGTGGCTGTCAGGAGGGCTGCCCGACGCCCCTGCCCGACGCGACCGCGAGCCGCACCAGTTCGGCACCGGCAACAGCCCTCTCGAGTTCTTTCGCTCGCGCCACGTCGTCGGCGGCCGAGGGCGTCTGCCACACAGCGACCGGAGACAGAGAATCGTCGAGGAACAACTCGCGACACCGCCCACGTTGGATCTTGCCGCTCGATGTCGTCGGAATCGACTGCGGCTCGACGAGAAACACCGAATGAGGATCGACGCCGTATCGATCGGCAACCACAACACGCACGCTCTCGATGATCTCGGCGAGGGCGTCCGCATCGAGTGAGCCCACACCACGGTGGTCGACGTCCACCTCCTGGACGATGACAAGTCGTTCGACCGCGCGCAATCCCGGCGTGAACGCGAACGCCGCGCCACGACCGGATGTCAGGGATGCGTGGCATCCTTGCACGGTGAATTCGATGTCGTTGGGATAGTGATTGCCACCGCGGATGACGACGAGGTCTTTGCACCGACCGGTGACGAACAACTCGCCGTCACGCAGAAATCCGAGATCGCCGGTGCGTAGGAACGGCCCTGCCCCGGTGTCGGCAATCGACGCGCCGAAAGTGTGCTCCGTCTCCTCGGGCCTGCGCCAATATCCCGCCCCGACACTCGTACCCGCACACCAGATCTCGCCGACCTTTCCCTCTCCGCACTGCACGTGCGTCACTGGGTCGACGATCACCACCTCGCCTGCGCGTGGCTCGCCACACCCGACAACAGTCATCGCACCCGCCGGGTCGTCGCGCTCGACGACTCTGTCTTCGGCGAGCACCTCACGATCGAGATGCATCGCGCGAGGCTGCGCCGAACCGGGCCGACCGGAAACGAGAAGCGTCGCTTCAGCCAAACCGTAGACCGCAGAGAATGCCTCGCGCGCGAATCCCGCGGGCGCAAAGGCTCCGGCGAACCGCCGCAGGGTTGCCTCCTGCACGGGTTCAGCGCCATTCATCGCGGTGTGCAGCCTCGAAAGGTCAAGTGCTGCACGTTCTTCGGAGGTGCTGTGTTCGACGCACAACTCGTAGGCGAAATTGGGCGCAACGGTGTAGGTCGCGGCACACGAGGAGAGTAGTTCCATCCATGCCATCGGCCGTTTGATGAACGCCGTCGGCGACATGAAATGTGCTGTGCAACCGAGATAGATCATCGACAGCACCCCGCCGATCAACCCCATGTCGTGATGAGACGGAAGCCAAAAGGCGCCGACGTCGGAGTCTGAGCCCTCCCACGACGATCGGATCGCCTCCATGTTCCGCATCAGGTTGTCATGTTTGAGGACAACGCCTTTCGGCGTCGTGGTCGATCCGGACGTGTACTGGATCATCGCGACCGTAGTCGCGTCGATGTTCGGCGCGACCCAGTCGTCGGCATCCGCCGAGACCACGTCCATCAGACCCCAGGTGAGGTCGCCGCCCTCGCCGAGCGTGTCGAGCATCGTCTTGATGGCCGGCTGCGTCTCCGACACTCCCAGCGCGAAACGTGCGCGCGCATCCGGCACGACCGAAGACAGTCGCGGAGCCAATCGCTCGTGCACCGGAACCGCGACCGCGCCGGCATAGACACATCCGAAAAAGCCTGCGATATGGTCTAATCCGGGTCGACAGAGCACCAGTACGCGCTCGCCTGCCGCACCCTTACTCTGCAACTCGGCAGCGATCGCGCGCGCCCTGTAATCCAGATCACGGTAGGTCAGCACACTCGCTTTCTCGCCGTCGCCGTTGTACGAGAAGTCAAATGCCACCTTGTCGGCGTACCGATCCGCCCGCTGCCGAAGCAGTTCGAGCAGAGTGTCTTCGGTGAGTTTTGCGTGCTTGGACATCGGCCACCTTCGTCGATCGTGATCTCGGCGCCGCGTCGAGTCCGCGGCCCCGTAAGACGACGACCCATCGTTCGCATTCCGTCCGGGCCGTCGGGCGCGAGGGACATTACCCGAGCATCGGTTGCAGGATGCCGCTTTTCTCAGGTTCCACGCCCACTACGACACCGAAACCTACTCTTCAGTACCACGCTATCGCGAATCTTTGACTAACTATCGCAAGCGATTACAGCGCGCTGAGCTGGTTCTTTAATGATCTAACGACACCAAACGAGCCCAGTTAATGGTTCGTGTACAAAAGCAAATTTACCGAAAAGGCCCTCTCTCAGCTCGCTCTGGCTCTACGTTCAGACTGCACTCAAGTTCTTGCACACGTCCCCGAGGAGAGTCCGTGCAGCGTTCCGCTCCCATCGCCCTGCAAGGCGATATCGAAGTTCCGAAAAAAGCCCCCCGCGCGTGGGTTGCCGCTGGTGTCGCCATCGCAGGCGCGAGCGTCATGGCCGTTGCACCCGGCGTCCATTCCGAGGTGCCCACCGCGTACAAGGCCACCACCGAAGCGACCGTGCGTCTCGCCGCCGACTGGAAGCCACTCGAGCCGTATATCGACGCCTTCAATGAGGCATCGAAAAACGCTGCGACTCTTGCCCATAACTACTTCCTGGCTCCCGGGCTGCCACTGCAACAGATCATCGCCAACCAGTCGAAGTACCTCAACGACGTTCTGAACGATCCGTCACAGGCCGACGACGTCCTCAAGAAGATGCGCGCCAACCTCGAAGCCGTGATCAGCGGCGTCACCGGGATCGGCGTGGCTGGTAATGCGCTCGACACCATGAAGAACCACAGTGTCGACGGCCTGCACGGTCTCGTCCTCGGGCTGCTTCCGTCGCTTCTACCCGCGGGTGGATCGATCGATCCAGAAGTAATCACCGCAGTCATGAACGTGCTGACGTCACCGATGAGTGGCGTGCTCATGGGCCTCGTCGGTCCAGTGATCAGCCCGGCCGTCGCAGTCCTGAACAGCGGCATCGCCATCGCCGCCGCGATCCAAGCTGGCAATCCCGATGCTGTCTTCTCCGACGTGTTCTCGGCTCCTGCCAACGTCGTCGGAGCGGTATTCAACGGTGCCACACTCGATCTCACAGCCCTCACTCCACTCATCAACGACAGCGGCCTCTTGGGAACCACCAAGCTCAACTCCCTCGACATCGCGTTCGGAGGACTGTTCACTCCCGGTTCGGTGGGACGAGGCTCCTACGATGGCCCCGTCGACCCCGACAACCCCGACAACAAGATCCCCGCACCGGGCGGGTCGATCTTCAACAGCATCGGTCTGGGGGTCGATCTCAATGGGATCGAAATTGGCATTCCCGGGCAGGCCATCGGTCCGATCGGCGCGTTGGAAGGCGTTTCCCAAACCGTCGGCGCCCTTCTCGGTGATGGCTGGGATGGCAAGAGCGGCAAGCCCGTCCCGCCGCTAGCCGGTGTGGAGTTCCCGACCATCTCCGACGATGCCGCCGACAATTGGGCTGCGGCCATTCAGAAGCTCGCCGACACACTGCTGGGCAAGAAGGATTCCGAGACAACAACCCCCTCGCCGGATCCCGCCAAGACCGCAGCCGCCGTCGCGATGACAAGCGTCGCGCCGAACTCTGTCGATTCGGCGAAGGTCGATGCAGAGAAGGTCGATGCTGAGAAGGCCCAGTCCGAGAAGACTGCGCCGGTAACGACCGAGTCGGCGCAGGCCGAAGTCGTAGAGACGCAATCGAGTTCGGCGCCGACGGGCTCGTCCAGCGAAGTCCAGAACTCCTCCGAGGCAAAGGAATCCACCTCGTCGAGTTCGTCGACCGCCCCGGCCTCGTCATCGACCGGTAGTTCTTCGGACTCGACTCAGAGCTCCACGTCCAGCGGATCGTCGACGTCGAACTCCGGCACCGACGCTCACACCACCAGCTCTGTGAACGCCACGGGCTCTGCGGACGCCGAAAGCAGTTCATCCTCGGACACGTCGAGCACCTCCGGCGACTCGAGCGGCGCGTCGTCGACCTCGGGCAACTCTACGTCGTCTGCCAGTACCGACTGAGGTCGCCACCGCACCGCCATCGTCAACGGCAGAGCGCCGGATCCGCCACCGGGTCCGGCGCTCCGCTCGTTGCCTTACCGCCGAGGGATGGATGCGAAAGGCCCGCACTACACCTTCAGCAGGTACCGCGGGGAAGCCGAGCGACGTTGCGGTTGAGCCAATTACCGATCGTGTTGAGCGCGGCGATGCCTCCCGACATCGAGCCACCTGCGGCACTCATGGCGACGGCGGTCTGACGTCCGTCGGAGGACGTGATGAGTCCGATCTGCCTGACCAGGTAGGAGCCATCGACACCCGGACCCCAACCGCCCTTCACGGCAGTCGATTTCGGCGTCGACATCACCTCGATGCCCCACTGCTGGTTGCCTGCGACCTGTCCCATCAGCGACACGACGTGCGATGTTCCCGGCATGCATGGCAGATGGGCGGTGAACGTGGCGGCGGCAGGCAACGTCCACACGGTCTGCCCGAAGACCGTGAATCCGGCGCGCAGCCTCTGTGCGGGCACGGTCGACTGAGTGTCGCCGCCCTCACGCAGGACCGCGGTGACCTTACGAGCGGCGACGGCATCGCTCCCCAGCGACGACCACAGCGACTCGGCAGAAGCGTTGTCGGAGTTGATGATCGCGTTCGATTCGGCGGCCGACGGACCGTTCTCGCGCTCGGCCGCGACAGCAAGCGGAACCTTGATCGTCGACCATGCCACCTGGGGTGTGTTGTCGCCCAACACAATCGGATCACTGCCGCCTCGGCCAACGGGGGCCAATGCAACTCCGACGGGTACTCCGACCTGCGCGGCGAGCGCTGCGAACCCGCGGGCCCGCGGGTTCGCGACAGGAGCACTCGACGGCACCGACGCAGACGTCTGCGACGTCGTCGAACCGGTCACCGTCACCGTGACCGGAGTGATCTGGTTGTCACCGCGACCCGTCGTCGAACAGCTCGAAACGCCAAGAGCGCACACGGTGACCAGTCCGACGACACCGACCAGACCGCGCAGGTCAGTAGACATAGACCACCGCGTCGTTGCCGCCGCGACAGGCGACGACACCACCTTCCGGACCGCAGGACATGACGTAGCTCATTCCCGTGACCGGGCTGTAGGCGCTGATCACCCGCGACTGTCCCTTAACCTCGATCCACCGATCGGCTTTTGCGGTGTGGTGAAAAGTGTTGAGCACGTTCGGCCTGGGTGGCGGGCATGAGTCAGTTGCCGATCTCTGATGTCGGCTTGTTTCACCGGGTTTCGGGATCGAGGCTGTTGGGCCGGGGTGGTTAGGGCCAGGTTGGCGGTCTTCGGTGAATAGTGTTGTCGAACAACAGGTTCCATTCGGTTTCCCACGGCCATCGGGCGGGTAGGTGCATGGTGATGCGCCGGGCTGAGGACGCGATACGCGCCGGAATGCAGATCAGGGTGCGGCGGACCGTGGATGTGGTGGCTTTGGCCAGACGCCCGCCGCTGAGGCTGGCGGCAGCACGAGTCAGGTTGAACGCGATGACCGCACACACCAGCCAGGCGGCGTTCGCGCAGAACTTTCCCGACGGCAGATGCGCGAGCGCGGAGGCTTTGAGATCGGCGTGAACTTGTTCGATGACCGCGTGGGCGCGGTGGGTCTTGTCGGCGGTGACGGTGTCGAGGTCGCTGGTGGTGAAGAAGGCGTGGAATCGCCACACATCGAACAGGCCGTCGCCCTCGGGTCGGAAGTCGGGGATACGGCGCACCACCAGCCGCCCGGGAACCTGCAGCGCTTTGGCTTTGGAGGTGAACGCGGTGAACGCTATCTCGGCGACCTCGGCACGTGAGATCCACAGTCCGGTGTCCGCGTCGAGAATCGCGTCGGTGTACTCGATCTTTGTCCACGCATCGGCTGCGATCTCGCTGATCGCCGCACGTATCCGCAAGTCTTGGCGCACGGTGACCGATACCTGGGCGCCGGCACCGATCGCAGCACTGACGGCGCGGTGACCGTAGAACGCTGAATCCGCCCGCACCAGCACCGGCCCCGACGCGTCAGTCGACCGCAGACGCCGCACGCTAGCCAGTGTGTCGGCGATCAACCGATGGGCTCCGCGGGCGGAATTGCATGCTCCTTTGCGTAGTCGTTGAGCAGCGATCACCGGTGCACCGTGGGCGGTGCTGATGGTGGTGATCGCCGAGTTGAGCCCCCGTACCCGGGTGTAGCCGAACCCAGCGCCCTGTTTGGCCGGGCCGTGGACCTCGATG
>NZ_LZMO01000249.1:0-36784 GCF_001665715.1 Gordonia sp. 852002-10350_SCH5691597 | reverse complement strand
ACCATCCACACCGACCTCTCCATCACCTGGACCAGCACCCGCACAGGCGAAACCATCACCACCTACCCACGCTGACCGAGTCTTCCTGTGGCGGCGTGCTTTGCGCGATGATGTGGTGATCAACAAGGAGCATCTGGAGTTCGCTCTACACGGCTGTCGTATGTCTGACCATGCTGCATCACGTGCCATCGACAGATCTCCAGGACGCGATCTTCGCGGAGGCGCGTCGACTCGTGACCGCGGACGGCATCTTCCGGGCGACGTCAAGGTGGAGACGAACGAGTGGGCGGTCCGCTTTCGCGCGCGACCCTGACCGCGCATCCCTGACGGTGACCCACGCACCAGGTCGCAGGTCACCACCCAGAACGCAACGCGGCCCCCGCCATCTGCGACGTCGTGTCGCATGAGGCGGGGGCCGCGTGGGTCCTCTCCAACCATGTCAGGCCGCGGTCTTGCGCGGGCGGCCGCGGGGGCGCTTGCGCGCGATCACAGCACCACGCTCGAAGATCTCGCCGCCCCAGACGCCCCAGGGCTCGGCACGATCAAGCGCAGCCTGCAGGCACTGCGCACGCAGCGGGCAGTCGGCGCACATGGCCTTGGCACGCTCGAGGTCACGGGGGTCTTCGGCGAACCACAGGTCGGCGTCGGCTTCCTGGCACGGAAGGGTCGAAGCGGTCAGTGCCGGTGCGGCACTCAGCGCGTTCCCGGCAGCGACCTCACGGTCCGCCGAGATACAGGACTCCAGAACACATTCGACGGTCATCTGGTACTCCACATCTGTTCGAGGTTGGTCATCGTCTGTGGCGATGGCCCTCGGCCTCGACGTGATGGGAGTCGCCGATCCACTGGTGTGGTGGTTCGGTGATCCGTCACGAGAAAGGCCACGGGTCGCCTTGTGCGATTCACCCGTGGCCGTTGTGGCTGTCGAAACCCTCCTACGTGGAGAGATCCCGAGTCAGTACGGGGAACCGCTGCATCGCTCGCTTCGCTGCGGCAGTGCTCGCTACCGGTGCTGCCGGTGGGAAACCGGTGGCACCGAGACACGGTGCGGGCTGCAGGTCTGCAGCACGCCAGGCGTGGTCACTGACGGCGTATGCGCGCGGCGCATGGTGCGTGATGCGATGAGCATCTGGCATCGCTTCGATCGGTTCGAAGAACACAGCAGCTGCCGCATCGTCGACGATCGTCTTCGCAATCACGATTGCGTTGGCGATTCCGTTCACTGATCCACTCCTTTCGGTCTCGATGGTTTCGCGAGGGGTCGTGGCACACATGAATGTGCCGGTGGCCTTCCCGTGCTGACGCGAACCAGACTATTCGGTTCGCCGTGGAGCGCACAACCTATTTTTGACCTGCGGTTTTGACGATTTCGATGACCTCTTCGCCGTATTCGTTGAGCTTGGCGGCACCGATGCCCGAGATCGACACCAGCGCAGCAGAATCCGTCGGCCGCTGCTCTGCGATCGCGAGCAATGTCTTGTCGGAGAAGACGACAAAGGCGGGAACCTTCTTCGAGTCCGCCCGGGTGCGTCGCCACTCCTTGAGCGCCACGAGCAGACCCTCATCGAGATCCGACGGACAATCGGCGCACCGGCCGAGCAGAGTTGCAGTCGAATCGAGCAACCGCGACCCGCACACCCGGCACGTCGGGCCCTTTCGCGGTGCTCGCTTCGACGCCGGCGCGATACGCGACGCGGGCGAGTCGTCGGGCACGAGGTCGGAGAGGAATCGCGAACGACGTCGCGCACGACCACCCTCGTTGCGGGCGATCGCCCACGAGATGTGGAGGTGTTCGCGGGCTCTGGTGACGCCGACGTAGAAGAGTCGACGCTCCTCCTCGACGTCGTCGAACGATCCCTTGATGGCCTGACTGATCGGCAGCGATCCCTCTGTCAGTCCGACGAGGAACACCGCATCCCATTCCAAACCCTTCGCCGCGTGCAGCGATGACAGCGTGACGCCCTGGACGGTCGGTGGGTGCCGAGCCTGCGACCGTGCGTCGAGTTCTGCGACGAGTTCGGGCAGTGTCAGGGCGGGGTTGTCGGCAAGCATGTCGTCGGCAAGCCCGGACAGCGCACGCAACGACTGCCAACGGGCCTTCGCCTGTGCACCGGTCGGCTCGTCGTCGGACATGCCGAGCTCGCCGAGGACCGATCGCACCACCGTGGTGAGTTCGACGTCGTCGCGGATTCCCCGCTGCGCCACGAGCGAGAGCTGCCGCATGGCCTGACGGACCTCGGCCCTGGTGAAGAACGCCTCGCCGCCACGCACCTGGTACGGGATGCCCGCTTCGGTAAGCGCCTGCTCGTGATTCTCCGACTGTGCGTTGATCCGGTAGAGAATTGCGATCTCGGAGGCGGGTATGCCCGAGTTCATCAGACGCTTGATGGCCGACGCCACGGCCGACGCCTCGCTCGGCTCGTCGTCGTATTCGGCGAACTCGGGTTCAGGGCCGGCGTCGCGCTGTCCGATCAGTTGCAGTCTTGTCCCGGCGATCCGTCCGCGCGCGGCCCCGATCACCCGATTGGCGAGGCTGACCACCTGCGGCGTCGACCGATAATCGCGTTCGAGGCGCACGAGCGTGGCGTCGGGAAATCGGCGGCCGAAATCGAGAAGGTACTTCGGCGTGGCGCCGGTGAACGTGTAGATCGTCTGGTTGGCGTCGCCGACCACGGTCAGGTCGTCGCGGGGACCAAGCCAGGCGTCGAGCAGACCCTGCTGCACCGCCGTCACGTCCTGATACTCGTCGACGACGAAACACCGGTAGCGCGAACGGAATTCGTCGGCAAGCCCGGCGTCGGACTCGATGATCGTCGTCATGTAGATGAGGAGGTCGTCGAAGTCGAGGAGGCGGTCGCCGTCTGGTGAGACCTTGGCGTCCTCGTAGGCGGCAAACGCCTTGGCGACCTGCGCGGCGGGTGCGGGCGTCTCTCTGGTGGCACGAGTGACGGCAGCGACGTAGTCCTCGGGTCCGATGAGCGAGGCCTTTGCCCACTCGATCTCCGACATCAGGTCGCGCACGGTGTCGGTGGAACTGTCGAGTCCGGCCTTGCGTGCCGCACGTCCGACAAGTGGGAACTTGTTGTCGAGCAGCTCCCACGACGCACTGCCGAACGCGCGCGGCCAGAAGTAGCGGAGCTGGCGCATGGCCGCAGCGTGGAACGTCTGCGCCAACACGCTCGGACCGCTGGCGCCAACGCCGAGCGACCTCAGCCTGCCGCGCATCTCCCCCGCAGCCCGCGCCGTGAACGTCACGGCGAGCACCTGACCGGGATTGACCTGCCCCTGATCGATCAGATAAGCGATGCGTCGCGTGATGGTGCGCGTCTTGCCGGTACCCGCACCCGCCAGCACACACACCGGACCGCGCGGCGCGAGGACTGCGGCCCGCTGCTCGGGGTCGAGTCCGTCGAGGATGCTGCGGTCACGTGCGGCGCGGGGCGGTGAGGGGCTGTCGGACACGGGTTCCACTATGGCACCCCCATACGACGCCGACGCGAGCCCGCTCGCCGCTGTCCACACGCGCGCCACACCTCACCGTCGAGGGCAGGCAGGGAACACGCGCCGACGAGTTCGTGTTGTGGATGCCATGAGCGAGACATCTGAAAACCAGACCCCCGCCGCGCTGACGATGTACACCACGTCGTGGTGCGGCTACTGCGCGCGACTCAAGACGGCCCTACGCAGCTCGGGCCTCGAGTGGACCGAGATCGACATCGAGCGCAACCCCGACGCCGCCGAGTTCGTCGGCAGCGTCAACGGTGGCAACCACGTGGTTCCGACAGTCCAGTACGCCGACGGCACGACCGCCACGAACCCGTCGATCACCGACGTCAAGAAGAAGCTCGGCGTCTGAGACAGACCCGGTCAGGCGGGCGTGCGCGCCCAGGCCTCGACCAGCGCCCGCGCGATGGAGATCGAGCCGGGCAGCAGGAGCCGAGGGGCGTCCTCGCCGTCGGCCCCAGCACCTCCGGCATTGTCGGGTTCGGGCATGCCCCGCAGCCATTCGTCGCCACGGTCGAGGGCCTCGAGCACCTCGGTGCGCGTGAACCATTGCGCGTCGCCGATCTCGCCGTCGAGAAACTGGAGCGGCTCGTCGGGGTCGCCGAGCGCGGAGAAGCCGAGCATCAGTGATCTGGGGAATGGCCACGGCTGAGATCCCAGGTAGCGCGGCTCGCTCACGGTGATCCCGACCTCTTCGTGGACCTCACGGATCACGCACTGCTCCAACGACTCTCCCGGTTCGACGAAGCCCGCGAGCGTCGAGTACCACCGATCGGGCCAGACGGCCTGGCGTCCGAGCAGGATTCGGTCGGCGCCGTCGTGGACGACGGTGATGATCGCGGGGTCGGTGCGCGGGAACTCGTCGACGCCGGTCTCCGGATTTCGACGTACCCAACCGCCACGCGCAGGGACGGTGGGCGAGCCATTAACCGGCGAAAACCGGGCTGTCGCATGCCAATTCAAGATGCCGAGCGCGGTGGCGAGGAGTCCGGCCTCGTCGGCGTCGAGTCGGGAGGCTCCACGTCGAGGATCGGCGGTCTTGCCATCGAGTCCTTCGACCCTGATCGTCCACAGGTCGGTGTCGGTGTGTGCGAGGAAGACCGCGTCGGCCGGCGGCTCGTCTCCGAACTCCGAACTGCTGACCCACCGCAGCGCCCCGTCTGGCTCAACGGGATAGCGACCGCCCGTATCGATGCGAAGTACGCGCGCAGTCGGCCAGCCTGCGAGCATACGGTCGGGTTCGTCGCGGACCTCGTCGGCACGGTTGAACGTGCCCCGGGACAGCAGCGGCGGTTGGTCGAAGACAAAGGCGCCCATGAAGACTGTTCTACCCCGACTCACTCGCCGGTGGCGAACCTCAGTCGCCCGCGCCCTTGCGGACGTACAGCAGGCGGTCGCCTGCCTCGATCTGCTCGACCTCGCTGTCGTCGACACGGTGCAGCACACCGTTACGCAGCACGCCGAGGACGATGTCGCGGGTGTGGGCGGGTGAGCCACCCGTTTCCGTCGGATCGACTTCGCGTTCGGCGATTGCATACCCCGCGTCGGGAGTCAGCAGGTCTTCGATCACCTCGACGACCGACGGAGTCATGGTCGCGATACCGAGGAGCCTGCCCGCCGTCTCCGACGACACGACCACCGAGTTCGCACCCGACTGCCGCATCAGGTGCGTGTTCTCCGACTCCCGGATCGACGCGACGATCTTCGCGCGCGGGTTGAGTTCGCGCGCCGTGAGCGTGGCGAGAACGGCGGTGTCGTCGCGATTGGCGGCCACGACGATGCTGGCGGCGTGCGCGACACCGGCCAGCCGCAGCACATCGGACTTGGTGGCGTCTCCGCGGACGGTCACGAGACCGTCGGCCTCCGCATGCTCGAGGACTCCCGGATTGTTGTCGACGACGACGATCTCGGCCGGCTTGATGCCGTCGCCGATCATCGCGTCGACCGCGGTGCGACCCTTGGTGCCGTACCCGATGACGACGGTGTGGTTGCGCAAGTTGTTCCTCCAGCGCTGGATTTTGAGAGCTTGGCGGGACCGCTCGGTGAGCACCTCGAGCGTCGTTCCGATCAACACGATCAGGAACAGCACGCGCAGCGGGGTGATGATCAGCAGGTTGATCAGTCGGGCCGACGGAGTGAACGGTGTGATGTCGCCGTAACCGGTGGTCGACAGCGTCACGGCCGAGTAGTACATCGCGTCGAGAAACGAGAGCGGGTTCTCCTGGACGTCGCGGTATCCGCTGCGGTCGACGTAGACGAGAACGGCCGTGAAGAACAGCGCGACTACCGCGAAGATGACCCGACGCCCGATGGCGCGAGCCGGACTCTGCTTGAGCTCCGGAATACGGACGACGCCGACGAGCGCGTAGTCGGGGCCGTCGGACAGCTCCTCGCCCCGCCATCGACGTCGGAATCCGCGTCCGCGCATCAGCCGAACCACTTTTGCTTCACAGGGTGTGAATCTAATGCATCCGGGAGGTGTATCACTGATCCGACTCTCGCGCGAGCAGCGCGACGAGATCGTCATGGTCGGGCAACACCTCGGGCTCGAGCGTGTAGTTGTGCCGAACGTAGTGGAACGCAGCGCTCACCCGCTCCACCGGAACACCTGCGAGCTGCGCCCACGCGATCCGGTACGCCGCGAGCTGAATGTCGACGGATTCTCGTTGCGCGCCACCGACGGTCGAGCCCTTCGAGGCCCCGTCACGCCGACCACCGGGTACCGCACCCGTCTTCCAGTCGACGACGACCCACGAGCCGTCGGGCTCGGCGAACACCGCGTCGATCCGGCCGCGGATCACCGTGTCGCCGATGACCGTCTCGAACGGGACCTCGACCTCGCTGGGATTCCGCGACGCCCACTTCGACGCCAGGAACGCCTCGCGCAGCGCGTCGAGATCGGCGTCGGGCGAGGCCGACGAGTCGGCGGCACCCGGTAGTTCGTCGATATCGAGCAGCCGCGTCGCACCGAACCACCGCTCCACCCATGCGTGGAAAGCGGTACCGCGGCGTGCCGTCGGATTGGGCCGAAACGGCGTCGGACGGCGGAGTCGCCGTGCGAATTCCCTTTCGTCCGCGTCGAGTTCGACGAGTTGGCTGACCGACAGGTGCGTCGGGAGTGCGACGTCGACGAAGGCCTGGTTGCCTCGGTGGTGCTCGGCGAGCAGGGCGTCGACCTCCGCTCTCCACTGCGCGATCTCAGGTTCTTCCGCGATCTCAGATTCTTCCGCGATCTCAGATTCTTCCGCGACCTCGGGATCTTCCGCCGTCGCGCCCGACCCGGCGACATCACCCGCGGGCGCGTCGAAGAGCGCCGGAGCGCTGCGCGCGGCGACCGCGTCGAGGACGAGTCGGGCGGCCGCGTCGACTCCCTCGCGGCGCGCACCCAGCCGATCCGCGGGCCACGGCGCGCGAATGACCTGTTCGGCCAACGGGTTCGTCGCACCGTCGTCCGGCGGCGGGGCGAGCTCGTCGATGCTGAGGCCCTCGGAATCGACGGCAGGGTCGGCGATGGCATCGGAGACGATGGCGACGAGCTCGTCGAAGAATTCCGACCCGCCACGCGGTTTGTCGCCGGTCTCGCTCCAGTGATGCGCCGAGACGAGCAGATCGTGGCGCGCTCGCGTCAACGCGACGTAGAGGAGTCGACGATCTTCCTCCAACCGACGCTCGTCGATCGCCTCCTTGTGTAGTGTCAGCGCCTCGGCGAGCTCTTTGCGGTTGCTGATGCCTGCGCCTGCGAGGTCGAAGGTCGGGAAACCCTCCCCCGTCCCCGGCTCCGCGAGGTCGCCGCGCAGCGGCCCCGGCAGTTCCTTGGCGCTGCGCATCCACGTCGTATCGGCCCGCCCGCCGGGAAAGATCCGTGCGGCGACGTGCGGCAGGGCGACGACATCCCACTCCAGGCCCTTGGCAGCATGCACCGTGAGGATCTGGACACGTTGCTCGGCCACCTCGATCCGGCCGGGCTCGAGTCCCTTCTCGATGGTCTCGGCGGTGTCGAGAAAGGCCAGCAGGCCGGGCAGATTCGCGCCGGGACGGTCGGCGTACGCGGTGACGTACTCGGCGAAGGCGTCGAGATGTTCGCGGCCGGTGATCGCGCCACGCATGCGACGGGCCCTGATCTGAGCCTCGATGCCGACACCGATCGTGTTCTCGACGTCGGCGACGAGCTCGGGCAGCGGCTGGCCGATGCGCCTGCGCAGCGCCTCCAGCTGCGCGCCGAACGCCCGGATACGTGCGTATCCCTGCGGTGTGTACGCATCCGGATCGCCCGGATCGACGACGGCGTCGGCGATTCCGGCACGGTCGACGACCTCGGTCGGCAGCACGGCGTCGAGCGCGGCATCGAGTTCTTCGCGGCTGGTGACCGCACCACCGGACGCAGCGATGGCGTCGGCGGCGAGGTTTGTGGCACGGCGCCACAGTGCGGCGATGTCGGCTGCGCCCAACTGCCAACGCGCGCCGGTCAGGAGCCGCATCGCCGCGGTCCCGGCCATCGGATCGGCCATCAACCGCAGCGTCGCGACGACGTCCTCGATCTCCGGTACATGGAGCAACCCGCCGATACCGATCACCTCGGCCGGGATTCCCCGACTCTCGAGTTCTGCTGCCAACGGTGCCGAATCCTCGTTGCGACGCACCAGGATCGCGACGGTCGGTGGGTCGACGCCGTCACGCTCGGCGTCACGGTAATGGCGTTCGATGGCCTCACCCACCCATGCCCGCTCGTCGACGACCGTCGGGGTGAGCGCCATCGAGACGGTCCCCGACGGCGCGTCGGGTCGCGGACGCAGCACACTGACCGGAATTCCTCTGCGCCGCAACTCTTCCGACGTCCGGTTCGCCAGCTCGAGCGTGTGTGAGGGGTTACGCCAGCTCGTCAGCAATTCGAGTCGTTCCGACGGCTTGCCGTCTGAGCGCGGGAAATCGGCGGTGAAGCGGGGAAGATTCGCCGCCGACGCGCCGCGCCAGCCGTAGATGGACTGGATCGGATCGCCGACCGCCGTGACAGCGACCGTCGGAATGCGTTCGCCTCCGGACGCTTTCGTAGCCGCACCGCCGAACAGCGTGGACAACAGGATGCGTTGCGAATGACCCGTGTCCTGGTACTCGTCGAGAAGCACGGCCCGGAACGAGCGCCGCTCGCCCGCCGCGACATCCGGATTGCGTTGCACCAGTTGGGCGGCCAGCGACATCTGACTGCCGAAGTCGAGAGCGGACTGTTCACGCATCGCATCCCGCAGCGCTGCCACCATCGGCAGCAGTTCGCGACGCTCGTCGATGACCTCCTGGATCTTGATGAGGTCTTTGCTCGGTGCCGCACGCTGCCGCGGACCGGGCGGCAACGTATCGACCATCGACCGCAGATCGTCGCCCCATGCGGTCAACGTGTCGAGATCGACGAGGTGTTCTGCCATCTCGCCGTGCAACCGCAGCACGGCCTCGGTCACGCCGGAGGGCACCTTGGTGGTGTGCAGCGGCCCCGTCCAGTTCGACACGATCGAGAACGCGAGCTGCCAGAGCTCGGTCTCACTCAGCAGCGTCGAACTCGGTTCGACGGGCAGCAGTAGCCCGTAATCGGCGATGAGCCTGCCCGCGTACGCGTGATAGGTACTCACCTCGGGATCGGCGGAACGCAGCCGTGCGGCCAGCATGCCGTCGGGGTCCCAGTTCACCAGGGCTGGCGACCCCGCGAGCATCGAGAGTCGACGCCGGATGCGGGCCCCGAGTTCGCTGGCCGCCTTGCGGGTGAACGTGAGTCCGAGGATCTCGTCGGGTGAGACCATTCCGTTGGCGACGAGCCACACGACCCGCGACGCCATGGTCTCGGTCTTGCCCGCACCGGCACCGGCGACCACGAGCAGCGGTTCCAGCGGCGCCTCGATCACCGCGACCTGTTCGGTTGTCGGTAGGGGCAATCCGAGCGCGGCGGCCAGCGAGGTCGCGGAGACACGCGCGCGCCTCACATCGACGTCAGTCATCGATCACCGCCTTGCCACGCAACTGGGCGGGACAACTCGTGTGCAATGCGCAGTGTCCGCAGCCGGGGTTGGGCGTCGCGTCGAACACCGGCCCGACGCTCGCCTTGGCCGCCGACCGCACCACGGTGATCCACTCGTCGAGCAGTTCGGGCGTCAGCGGAGGTTGGACACGCTCGGCCGCGCCCGTCGACGCATTGTTCGCCGACACGAACACCAAGCGCCCACCCCCGGGTTCGAGGGTGCCGTCGGCGTCGGGCGGAAACTGCGCCGCACCGCCGTGCGCAAGCGCCACCTGGTAGGCGGCGAGCTGTGCGTGCTCCTCGGCATCGGCGCGCGACACCGCGGTCTTCGCGGTCTTCACATCGACGACGACGGGCCTGCCCGCCGAGTCGGCCTCGAGCCGGTCGACGCGACCGCGCAACCGAACCGGTGGATCATCGTCGACGCCGGGCACCGTCGCGTCGATGGCCGATTCGACACCACGCTCGCGCAGGTCATCGCGCGAAATACGCAGCCAGTCACGGAAATTGGTGAGCATCTCCTCGGCTCGTTCCAGCTCGTGCGCCGAATACCACGCGGCTCCGGTGTCGACGCGCTCCCAGATGTCGCGCAACGCGCCGGTCACCTCGGCCGGATCGATGTTGCCCGCAACCGCCTGCACCAGCGTGTGCACCAGACTGCCCGCGATCGCGGGCGTCGCATCGCCGTCGCGCCCACCGTTGCGTTCGAGCAGCCAACGCAACGAGCACCTACTCAGACTCTCGATATTCGACGGCGACAGCGTGATCGGCCCGTCGTCCGGACGCCACAGCGGCGCATCGGTGCTCACCTCTGCCAGACCGAACCAGTCACGCGGGTGCGCACCCGGTATGTCGGAATCGGCAAGTGTGGCAAGGAGTTCGGCGGCCGGCCTGGTGCGATCGTCGAGTTCTGGCTCCTGCGCACCGGCGATCACCACGGACCGTAGGGTGGCCACCAGCGACGGAAGCGACAGCACACGATCGACGCCGGGATCGAGCGCGACGCCCTCCATGACCTGCGGCGCCTCCGCGTCCGTGTCGGACGCGCTGCCGAGAGCCGCGGCGATTTCGGCGACGAACCTCGACGGCGATGCGTCGCCACTACCGTCCTCGACCGCTGTGACGAGGAGTCGACGCCGCGCCCGCGTACACGCGACGAGCAGCAGACGTCGCTCGTCGGCCAGCGCCCCGGCACCACGCGTGACGACGTCGATCCCGTCAGGTGCGACGCCGTCGAGCAGATCGACAAGTTCGGCGGTGGCGAGCACGCTGCCCCGACTTCGCAACGAGGGCCAGAGCCCGTCGAGGACACCCGCGACAGCGACGACCTCCCACTCGCGGCCCGCCGCGGCGTGCGCGGACAGCACAGTCACGGAATCGGCTGCCGCAGAGGCGGTTCGGGAATCACGCGGGATCTGCAGCTGGCTCAGGTAGTGCACGAATGCCGCGGGACCGGCAGACGGGAGGGTGTCTGCGAAGTCGCCTGCCGCCTCGAACATCGCCATCATCGCGTCGAGATCGCGGTCGGCCTGCTCACCCGCGGGCCCGCCCCGGATCGCACTGCCGACCCACCGACGCTCGAGCCCACTCGCCTGCCATGCCGCCCACAGCGTCTCCTCGACGCCGCGTCGGGCACGATGAGCGCGCAACGCCGCAGCGATCACGTCGAGTGCACGGCGCAACGGCGCGGCTTCGGCGTCGGACAGCGCGCGCAGGTAGCGCTGCGCAACCTCGCCGTCGAGCAGCGCCTCCCGCAACGATGTCAGCGAATCACGTTGCGCTGCAGTCACACCCGCGGCGTCTCCCGCCGACGACGCAGCCCGCTCCGCCTTCTCGTCGCACCTTCGCACACCACGACGCAGCCGGCGCATCGCGCCCGGATCGGCAGCTCCGATGGGGCCGGTCAGCAACGCGACGGTGTCGTCGATGGAGAACGTCTCGTCGGGAGAAGGAGCTTCCTCAGCTGCGTCCGAGCGCGCCGCGACCGCGCACAGCACCGTCATGAGCGCCGCGACGGACCGTTGCCGGTGGATCGGCAGATCGGAGGTGGGCGTCGTGAGCGGGACGCCCGCGGATCGGAACGCTCGCCGCAGCGCGGGCAATGCGAGATGGACCGATCGCACGATGACCGCCATGTCGGACCACGGGACACCCTCGAACAGATGGGCACGACGCAGCAGGTCGGCGATGGCTGTGGCCTCCTTGGCTGCCGACGAGAACACCCTGACCGCCGCGGCGGCCTCGTCGTCCGCGGTTGCCGACGCGCGTGGATAAGGATGCGGCCGAGCACCGGGGAGCCGCGATGCGAGCGCGCGGCCGACCTCGCCGATGTCGGGATGCGAGCGGAAGTTCTCACTCAACACGATGTCGCGTTCGGACCCCGGATCGGCCAGTCCGTCGGCGAAACGCGGACTCGCACCACGGAAACCGAAGATCGACTGGTCGGTGTCGGCGGCGATGATCGTCGATTCGGTTCCGGTGCCGACGAGTCGGACCAGTTCTGCGGCCTGCGGGTCGAGGTGCTGCGCGTCGTCGACGATCAGGTGCCGGATGCGACTGCGCTGCCCCGCGAGAAGCTCGGGATCTGTCGCGAACGCCGACAGTGCCGACCCGACGAGCTCTGCGGCGTCGACCGCGGGCGCCGACGCACCGGGAGTCGCGAGCCCCACGGCCCCGCGCAACAGCATGTTCTGCTCGTACTGTGCATACGCGCGCGCCGCGGCGATCCATTCGGGACGCCGGTGTGCGCGGCCGAGCGACGCGAGTTCTTCGGGGCCGACGCCACGTTCAGCGGCCCGCATCATGAGGTCGCGTAGTGCCTGCGCGAAGCCGTCGGTGCCCAGCGCGGGACGCAGCAACTTCGGCCAGTAGCCCGCACCGTCTTCGATATCGCCCGCGAGCAGTTCCCGCAGCACGACGTCTTGCTCCGAACCGGTGATCAGACGAGGCGGCGGATTGCCGTGCGCGCTCGCCTGCAACCGCAGGATGGCGAACGCGTACGAGTGGATCGTGCGGACGAGGGGTTCGCGCAACGCACCGCCTGCACCTGTTCCGAAGCCACCCGACGCCGCCAACACCCTGCGGGTGATCCGTTCGCGCAGCGCGACCGCCGCGCGCCTGCTCGACGCGAGCACGAGGATCGACTCCGGGTCCGTGTCGGCAGACAGCAACCGCGCGACGGCGGCGTCGACGACGAGCGACGTCTTGCCGGTTCCGGGCCCGCCGTGCACCCGCCAGGGTTGCCAGCCCGAGCCGTCGCCGGGGGCAGGTGCCTCACCGTCGATCACAGCCTGCACCTGCGCGGGCCAGACCCTCGGCTGCGCGGCCCCCTGCGCACCGTCGGGCCCGGTGGTCGATGCGACGAGATGGGTGCGCATAGCCGTGCCGCCACCCTGCCCCTCACGAGAGCGTGTGCGGGGTGCCTGAGTCCGGGACGGTCCCGGTCCCCCTTGTCGTCGAGCCACGAGTCCATCGAATCACGCGCCTCCGACACCCGTTCCGACGACTTCCCCACCCGGACGAGCAGCCGGGGTGGCGCACCCCGAACGCATACGGCGCGGGGCATGATGAGTTCATGGCTCCACTGCATACCTACGTCTTCGGCCCTCCGGACGGCCCGTCGGTCGTCGCACTGCACGGTCTCACCGGCCACGGCCGACGATGGGAACACTTCGCGTCGAGCAGCATTCCCGAGCTCCGCGTGATCGCACCCGATCTCCTCGGGCACGGCAGGTCGCCGTGGCGGCCACCGTGGGGCCTCGACGACCATGTCGACGCCGTCGCGACCGCTGTCGAGACACAGCTCGGCGCCGACGAACCGTTCGTGCTGGTCGGTCACTCGTTCGGTGGTGCCATCGCCGTACGCCTGGCAGCCCGGATGCCCGACCAGGTCCGTCGGCTCATCCTTCTCGACCCCGCACAGGGCCTCGACCCGGTGTTCGCGCTCGAAGTCTCGACCGACAGTCTCGACAACTGGGACTACGCCAACGCCGACGCCGCGCGCGCCGCGAAGCTGTCCGAGGGATGGGCCGAGGTTCCCACCGACGACCTCGACCGCGAACTCGACGAGCATCTCGTCGACCGTCCACACGGCCGGGTCGGGTGGCGGATCAGCGCACCCGCCGCGGCGACGGCGTGGAGCGAGATGGCCCGACCGTTCGTCCTGCCACCGCGAGGCGTCGGGACCGACGTCGTCGTCGCCGACCGCGTCGACCCTCCGTTCGTCGGTCGCGCATTCCTCGACGCCTGCGCAGCAGAACGCCCGGGCGTCGCCGTCCACCACGCCGACTGCGCACACATGGTGCCGTTCCTCGAGCCCGACCTGTGCGCCACACTCATCCGCGAGGGCGCAGGTCTCCTCCCCGAAGGCAGGTGAGGAGTCGTTGGCTCCGATCAGCGAGGCCGACGTCGAAGCCGTGCGCGAGCTGGTCGCGGCAATCCCGGTAGGCCAGGTGAGCACCTACGGCGACCTCGCGGCCGCAGCGGGGCTCTCGTCGCCGCGCATCGTCGGTTGGATCATGCGCACCGACACCGCCGACCTCCCGTGGCATCGGGTTGTTCCTGCGTCGGGGCGCCCCGCGGCACACCTGGCGACGCGTCAACTGGAACGACTACGCGCCGAGGGGGTACCCATCCGCGACGACCGCGTCGCGCTGCGTGACTGCCGCTGGGAGATCTCACCTCCGTGACGTGCTCCCGAGTCTGCCGCTCCGGACTGACGATCCGTTAGCGCAAATGTGTGTCGTATCGAAGGATGTGGTTGCTGCAGCAAACACATCCTTCGATTGGACACACATCTTCACGGCGCGGAGCCAGATATGCGGCCGAGATCGCCGCTAGAGCATCATCCGCACGATGTCGACGACCCGCGCAAGCCCCGGCAGCGCGCCGGCAGTCGAGCGCGGGTGAAGTGCATGCACCGCGAGCCGGAACATGGTGGCGCGCAACATCATCTGCGCCCATTCGGGTTGATCGGACCATCGCTGCACCAAGTCGTCGTCGGCTCCACCCCAGGCGAGCGAATCGACGACGACGACCGCCGACGCCCACGGAGCAGGACGCCAGTAGGGCACGATGTCGGTGATGCCGGGGGCGGCCGCACCCGCGAAAAGGACAGTGCCGAACAGATCGCCGTGCACCACCTGCGACGGCACGTCGACTGGCTTGCGTAGCGTCCCGAGTGTCTTGAGCATGTCGACGCTGCGCCTGCCGTCGTCGGACGTCGGTTCGGTCATTCCGGCGGCGCGCGCCGAACGCAACGGCACGTCCTCCCAGGCGGCGCGGTCGGCCGCGGCGAACACGTCGACGTCGGTGTGCGGCGGCGCGGGCTGCTGCAACAGAAAGCGTGGACGTTCGAGGTCGGCGAGCACCTCGTGCAGACGGTCACCGACGGCGAGCACCTCGTCGTGTCGGGGTTCAGGAGATCCGGCGATGTAGGTGTCCGCGCGCCACCCCGACACGACGTACCGCCCGTCGGTCGCGCGGAACGGTCGCGCAATGCGCAGACCCTCGACGTAGAGGTTCTCGCGCACAGACGCCGACCAGGCTGCCCGCGCGTGGTCGGGCACGAGGGACAGCACCACCTCGCCGACCCGCCAGCCGCCCACCCAGGTGTCGCCCATGGCGATGGGCGGGTGAGAGGTGAGCCCGAACGTGTTGAGCACGTGATCGGGCGGTTGCGGATTCTGCACGTCTGCAGAGATTACCGAGCGCAACGTCGTATTTGCTGCAGCGACGCGTGGCGCGCCGGACTTGCGACGAACGACGCTCAGTAGACCGGCAGCTCCTTGTCGACCTGGTTGGCCCACGCGGTGACCCCACCCTGCAGATGGGTGGCGTCGGCGAAACCCGCGCGCTTCAACGCGGCGAGCGCCTCGGCCGACCGGATACCGGTCTTGCAGTACAGCACCGTCGGACGGTCCTGCGGGATCTGCGCGAGCGCCGTGCCGGAGAGGATGTCGCCCTTCGGGACCAACGTGGCACCGTCGATGTGCACGATGTCCCATTCGACGGGCTCGCGGACGTCGATCAGCGCCAGCTTCTCGCCGGAATCGAGACGCTCCTTGAGCTCGCGCGGAGTGAGCGTCGACCCGTCGGCTGCCTGCGCGGCCTCGTCGGACACCACACCGCAGAACTCCTCGTAGTCGATGAGTCCGGAAATGCGTTCGCCCTCAGGGTCTTTGCGGATCTTGATGGTGCGATAGGTCATGTCCAATGCGTCGTAGACCATCAGACGACCGAGCAAGGGCTCGCCGATACCGCAGATGAGTTTGATGGCCTCGGTACCCATGATCGAGCCGATCGACGCGCACAGAATGCCGAGCACGCCGCCCTCCGCGCAGGAGGGAACCATCCCGGGCGGCGGCGCCTGCGGATAGAGGTCGCGATAGTTGATGCCGCGTCCGTCGGGTGCGTCCTCCCAGAACACCGACGCCTGGCCCTCGAATCGATAGATCGATCCCCACACGTACGGCTTGTGCGCGAGCACCGCGGCATCGTTGACCAGGTAGCGGGTCGCGAAGTTGTCGGTGCCGTCGATGATGAGGTCGTACTGCGAGAACAGCTCGATCGCGCCCTCGGGCTCGAGGCGTTCGTCGTGGATGTTGACGGTGACGTAGGGGTTGATCTCCTGGATCGAGTCACGTGCGCTCTCGGCCTTGGGCCGACCGATGTCGGACTGCCCATGGATGACCTGTCGCTGCAGGTTCGACTCGTCGACGACGTCGAATTCGACGATGCCGATGGTTCCCACACCCGCTGCCGCGAGGTAGAGCAACGTCGGCGAACCGAGACCACCGGCACCGATGACGAGCACGTGAGCGTTCTTCAACCGTTTCTGACCGTCCATCCCGACGTCGGGAATGATCAGGTGCCTGCTGTAGCGGGCTACTTCGTCATTGGAGAGTTCTGCCGCTGGCGCGACAAGCGGTGGCAGGGACACGTGGACGCCTCCGTGTAGAAAAACCGTCTGAAAGGAAAACCAACTCATCGAGACAACGACTCGCCTCACACGGGCATTCCCGACGGCCGCGACACGCGGGGCCTCACCTGTCGGGGAACGGCCAGGGATTCGGCTTGCACACGAAGGTCTTGTCGGCCTCCATGTCGGGGTCGAGCGCCATGATCTGGGAGTTCGCGACCCCGAAGGACTGCTGCATCATCACCGGCGCGAGAGCACCGTTGTGCTTACAGGGTTCGTGGTGTTCGTAGCCGATGCCGTGGCCGACCTCGTGATTGGTGAGGTACTGCCGATACGCGACGTCGTCGCCCTCGTAGGAGAGCGCACCCCGCACCCAGCGGGCCTCGTTGATGGTCACCCGCTTGTCAGGCGGATAGAAGCACGACGTCTCGAGTTTGATCTGGTATCCACACAGTTCCCGCGCGGTGCCCGGTGAACTGAGCGAGATCCGCAGATCCGGCTCGCCGTCGGCGATGCGCCGAAACGCGACCTTGCCGTCGCCGATCCAACTCCGACTGTTGGCGAGCGTGGCGTCGACCATCTTGCCGAACGTGCGATCGCTGCCGTAATCCGACGGCGCGACGCCGTCCTCCACCTCGACTGTGTATGTGTACACCTGCGGTCCGGTACCGATCTGCTTTCCGGAACCGGGGACGACGTGGAAGGTCTTCTCACCCTGCTGCGTGTACGGCCCCCCGTCGGGCAACGTTCCGGCAGGCAGCGAGACGTCTTTGATGGACGATGTCGGGGCGCCGACCGGCTTGGTCTCCTTGGTGACGTTGGTATTCCGCTGAGCCGCGGGCGTGACGTCGGAACTCGACGCGTCCGAGCTCGAATCGTCGTCGCGTACGGTCACCACGATCAGCACGATGGTGAGGATGATCAGGACCGGAATGGCATAGGCGCGCCACCCGTAAGTGGACACGAAACGACCGAGTGCGCTCTGCTTCTTCCGCTCCGGTTGAGCGTCGCGGTCGACCCTTGCCCGGCCGTTGTCGTCGGTCGGATCCCAACGCGCACGCAGCGGCTGATCCGGCAGCGGCCGCGACCGCGGACGTGCACCCGATTTGGACCCCGGACCCGAGTGCGGCGTCGCGCCGGTCCGGATCGTCTCGATCCGGGTGGTGTCCTCGACCGATGATCGCGCCGCCCGCTGCTGCGAACGCGACTCACGCGCAGCACGCGGCACCGCGTCCCCTGCCCTGACCCGACGTGTCGATGCGCCGCCCCGACGGGATGGGTCGACGTCGTCCCCCGACTGTTCGGGCCCACTGTCTGTGTGGCTCACACGGACAACTTTCTCACAGGTACCCTCTCAATCCGGGGAGGCCAACGGCACCCATCCACCAGTAAGCCACCTGCGCGACACCGGACAGTCGACAAAGGGTGCGACCCCGGTCACGTTGCGGGGAGGCCCGAGTACCCTATATCCATGCCACCTAGCGCCAACGCATCGTCATCGGGTACCAGAAACGGGACCCGGATGCCCCGCAGCGCACGGCGGCGACAACTCCTCGACGCCGCCAGCGAGATCTTCGTCGAACGCGGCTACCACTCTGCGGGCATGGACGAGATCGCCGTCCACGCAGGAGTCAGTAAACCCGTTCTGTACCAACACTTTCCGTCAAAACTCGACCTTTACATCGCGGTCGTCGACTCGCACGCCGAGAAGCTCGTGACCGACGTGAACAACGCGTTGCTCACCACCACCGACAACCGCCAACGCGTACGGGCTGCGGTGGCTGCATTCTTCAATTTCATCGACGAGGACAACTCCGGCTATCGCCTGATCTTCTCGTCCGACGCCCTGGATCCCGCGGTGATCCGTCGGGTCGAGGGCGCGACCGAGGCTTGCGTCGACGCCGTCTACGGGCTCGTCATGCACGATTCAGGACTCGACCCGTACCGGTCACGGATGCTCGCGGCCGGACTGGTCGGCGCGAGTCAGGTCAACGCCAGGTACTGGCTCGAGGCCAAGCGCCCCATCGCAAAGAGCGAAGCGGTCGACACCACGGTCGCGCTGCTCTGGGGCGGGTTGTCGCACGTGCCGAAACACGGCGAATCCGGGACCGCCGAGTAGCGCGATATGCCGACGGCCCCCTCCGGTCGATAGGACCGTCGGGGGCCGGGACTGGCTTTCTCGGGCGATCAGCTCCCGAATCCGACGCGACGCGTCTCCGAGCTGCCGACCTCGACGTAGGCGATCTTGGTGACCGGGATCAGGAACCGTGAACCCTTGTCGTCGGTCAGCGACAGCAACGACTCCTTGCCCGAGAGGGCGGACTCCACAGCGGCCAATGCCTTGTCGCCGCTGAGCGTCGACTGGATGGACAGTTCTCGCGGGCTGTCGGTGATGCCGATCTTCACTTCGACGGACATGGCCACCCTTCCGTTGGCGATGTCGCGCGGAGCTCGCGCGACTGATGTGTGAGGCGAGTCGCCGCGCGCGACTTCTCGTCTTGCACGACTCCGGCGCCCGATCTCTCGAGCGCCGCATGCCTTCGGCATAAGGCTAGTGCAGGGTTGATCGACACGGACACCCGCTCCGCTGACAGCGAACGAACCCGAACAACCGGCGGATCGGAGGCTTTCAGCCGAGGCCGAGGTCGGCCATGCGTGCGCTGTGTCGGTCGGCGACGACGTCGAAGAATCCCGCCATGCCCTGCAACGACGCCGCGCCCGCGAAGAGCAGGTCGGTGACCTCCTCCTCAGCCGCGAGCACCCACTGTGCGTGTGTGATGGCCTCGCCGAGCAGGCGACGTCCCCACAGCGTGAGCGGCGACCGCAGCGCCGGGTTCGCGTCGATGGCTTTGCGCACCTCGTCGCGGGCAAACGCCGAACTCCCCGTCGCCGACATCACCTCGGCGACCACCGCGCGAGGTCCCGCGGGCAGCGCACCGGAGACCTCAGCGTAGAAGTCGGCTGCCAGGCCGTCGGCGATGTATGCCTTCACCAGCGCCTCGTACCAGGTCTTGGGATTGGTGACGCGGTGGTACTCGTCGAAGACCCCGCTGTAGCGCACCACGGCCTCGGCCGGGTCGATGCCGTATCGGCTCACCTGTTCGGACAGGTTCTCGAAGTGCGCGATCTCCGAAGCGACCATGCGCGCGATGTTGATACGCCCCTGCACGTCGGGCGCCATCGCCGACTCGTCGATCAGCCGGTGGAATGCGGCGAACTCGCCCGCCAGGAGAACCGAATAGAGCTTTCCGATCGCCGGATCCTCCTGATCGACCGACGTGGCGGAGGCCGGCCCTGAAGACGAGGACGACCCAGAAGATGACTCAGCAGAAGACTCGTGTGAAGGCGCGGCAGACGACATGAGGCGATGGTAGGTCGGCCGCGATCGCTTCACCAAGTACACTTGACAACGGTGCACTGACGCGACCGTGACATCTTGGTACGCCGAGGACTCCCATGGACACACTGAATGGGATCATCCGGGCGGCATCGAGATCGTCGCCGCGACACCGCGCGACCTGTAGGCAACGATCCACACCGACCGCGGGGCACCAGACATTGCGCGCGCACTCATCGAGCCCACGCCTTCGCAGTTCGGGTTGCTCCGGAAGCGGAGACCTGCACGTCATCGCCGTCAGATCGCGGTGACCTTCTCAGTGGAGCCTTTTCGTGCGTGCTGGAACAGATGCGAAAGGCACACAAGAAAACATGACAGAACCCGGCGTGCAGACGACCATCGTCGACGACACCCACACTCCCCCCACCTTCGCCGAGCTCGGCGTCGACCAGCACATCGTCGACGCGTTGATCGCTGACGGCAAGACCCACACGTTCGCGATCCAGGAACTCACCCTCCCCCTCGCACTGGCAGGCAGCGACCTGATCGGCCAGGCGCGCACGGGTATGGGCAAGACCTTCGGATTCGGCGTTCCGCTGCTGCACCGCCTGATGCACGCCGAGGAGAGCGGCCTGCGCCCGCTCGACAACACTCCCCGCGCGCTCGTGATCGTGCCGACGCGCGAACTCTGTGTGCAGGTCACCGGCGACCTCGAGGTCGCGGCGAAGAACCTCACCGTCACGCTCCCCTCCGGCGAGCAGCGCCCCCTCACCATCGCTTCCATCTACGGCGGCCGCCCGTACGAGTCACAGATCGCCGAGCTCAACAAGGGCGTCGACGTCGTCGTCGGCACCCCCGGCCGTCTCCTCGACCTCGCGCAGCAGGGCCACCTGATCCTCGGCAAGGTGGCCGTTCTCGTTCTCGACGAGGCCGACGAAATGCTCGACCTCGGCTTCCTCCCCGACATCGAACGCATCGTGGCTGCACTGCCCGAGCAGAAGCAGACGATGCTCTTCTCCGCGACCATGCCCGGCCCCATCGTCACCCTCGCCCGCACGTTCCTGCAGCGTCCGACACACATCCGCGCAGAGCACGCCAACGACTCCGCGGTGCACGAGCGCACCACGCAGTACGTGTACCGCGCACACGCGATGGACAAGGCAGAGCTCGTCGCACGCATCCTCCAGGCAGACGGCCGCGGCGCGACGATGATCTTCACGCGCACCAAGCGCACCGCGCAGAAGGTCGCAGACGACCTCGCCGAGCGCGGTTTCTCCGTCGGCGCCGTCCACGGCGACCTCGGTCAGGTCGCACGCGAGAAGGCTCTCAAGAAGTTCCGCACCGGCGAGATCGACGTGCTCGTCGCCACCGACGTCGCAGCACGCGGCATCGACATCGACGACGTCACGCACGTCATCAACTACCAGTGCCCCGACGACGACAAGACCTACGTGCACCGCATCGGTCGTACGGGTCGCGCCGGTCGCACCGGTATTGCCATCACACTCGTCGACTGGGACGAGCTTCATCGCTGGGAGCTCATCGATTCGGCCCTCAAGCTCGGCGTGCCCGAGCCCGCCGAGACCTACTCGACGTCTGACCATCTGCGCGAAGAACTCGGTATCCCCGAGTCGGCAACCGGCCGCGTCGCCGCACCCAAGCGCGAGCGCCCCGAAGGCGAACGCGTCGAGCGCACCCACCGCGCCGAGCGCACCGCGAGTTCGCGGACGCGTCGTCGCACCCGAGGCGGCAAGTCCGGCTCCAACAACGCCGCCGCGTCGAACGGCGACAAGCACTCCTCGACCGACGCAGGCAACGCGACTGATACAGACAAAGTGACGGCGTCCAACACTGACAACCCGGCGTCGACCGAAGACGGCGAGAACAAGCCGCGCAGGCGTCGTCGTCGACGCGGAGGCGCGGGCCGCGGTTCCGACGCGAACACCACTCACGCCGCAGACTCCACACCGGCGACCGCCACGGCCGACTAGGACTGCACCGAGGTGATCCAACCGCGCCCGGGGCGCCCGTGACACGCATCGCCCCCGAACGACGCACACGCGTCGACCTGGCGATTTCTGCTGTCGTCGTCGTGATCGTCGTCGTAGTCGGCATCGTCGTGTGGGCGGTGAGTCCCGTCCGCCACACCGACAGTGCGCAGGCATCAGCGCCCGCGCCCGAAGTCGCGCCCGCGACGGCGGTCCCGCAGGGATTGCGGGTCGCGTGGACGGCGTCGTCGGACGCGACGAACGTGCCCGCGATGTCCCGCTCTGTCGTGGTCACCGCAGACAACGGCACCGACTCCCACGGCACCGTCGTCGGACACGACCCGACGACGGGCCGTGAACTGTGGCGATACGCTCGAGATCTCCCGCTGTGTTCCACCGCGGCCGCCTGGCCGACGAGCGCCGACGAGGTGTTGGCGGTGTACCGCAACTCGCGTGGATGCTCCGAGGTGACAGCCCTGGCCTCCTCGACGGGGCAGCGCAAGGGCGCGCGCACCTCCGATGCCGACGACGAACTGAGACTCGTCACCGACTCGGGGTACGTACTCGCGCTCGGCAGCCATCGGCTGGAGACGTGGGGATCGAATCTGGTGCGCGGAATCGAGTACGGACGGGTCACCGCCCCGGTCAAGCCGGGGACGCAACCCGGCCGCGTCGACTGCAGGTTCTACTCCGGCACCATCAGCGGCGATCGCGTCGCAGTCATCGAACGCTGCAAGAACGACCCCGGCTATCGGCTCACTGTGCTCGGCGCGGTGCTCGACAGCGACGAGAAGGTCAAGCAATACGGGTCGACGTTGATCACCGACACCACTTCGGGTCCACCGCCGGTGCTGATCGCCATGAGCAGTTCGGGGATCGCCGTCTACGACGGCAGAGCCGACCGAGCAGGGGCCCCCGGCCAGGTCGCCGCGCGGCCCGGCGAGGCCACGATTCGCGTCTTCGACTCCGACGGGGTCGAAGGACCGGTGAGCACCGTGCAGGGCCCCGAATCACCGCCCGTCGACAGCGTCGCGTTGACCAGCGAGGGACTTGTCACCTACTTCACCGGAGCCGCCACCGTCGTGCTCGACGGCCAGACCATGCGACCCACCTATCAGGTACCGGAGACGCTGGGGCCCGGCGAGACGATGGCCGGTTCACTCCTGCTCCCCACGAGGGCCGGCATCAGCGTGCGCGACCCCGCGAACGGCCGCGAAACCGGCTCCATCGCATTCCCGCGCGATTCAGTCACCGCTACCACGAGCCTTCGGGTCATCGGCAACAACGTCGTCGAACAAACCGGCTCGACGGTCCGCGCGTTGGTTCCCACCGACGCGGGCTGACGCTCGGATCAAAAGCTCAGCTCGGATCGAAGGTCCGCACGTCCTCGCCTGCCTCCCAGTGCTTCCAGAGGTTTTCGGCGAGATCGCGATATGCCGTGGCGCCCTTGTTCTTTCGACCACGCATCACCGACGCGCCGGACGCCGATGCCTCCGCGAACCGCACCGTCCGCGGGATGGGCGGCTCGATCACGGGGAGGTCGTACCGATCCGAGACGTCGGAGAGGACGTCACGACTGTGGGTCGTCCGTGCGTCGAACAATGTGGCGACGGCACCCAGCATCGTCAGGTTGGGGTTGGTGATCTGCTGAACCTCGTTGACCGTGCGCAGTAGTTGTCCGACGCCGCGATGTGCGAGCGTCTCGCACTGCAGGGGCACGATCACCTCGTCGGCCGCGGTGAGCCCGTTGAGCGTGAGGACTCCCAGCGAGGGCGGGCAGTCGATCAGGATGACGTCGAAATCTTCGGCCACCTCCGCGAGCGCCCGCTTGAGCGCGTACTCGCGCCCCGGCCGCATCAACAGCAGCGCTTCGGCGCCCGCGAGGTCGATCGTCGCGGGGAGCAGCGTGACGTTGTCGGCCGTGTCGAGGAGAACGTCGGCGATCTCCTCGTCACCCAGTAGCACGTCGTGGACCGATGCCTGGAGTTGATCGGGATCGTGCCCCAACGAAAACGTAAGGCACCCTTGCGGATCGAGGTCGACGACGAGCACCGACGCGTCGAGATCGGCGAGCGCGGCGCCCAGGGATTCGACAGTGGTCGTCTTGGCGACGCCACCCTTCTGATTCGCTACCGCCAGCATCCGCGTCATGCGATCACTCTACGACCCGTCAGATCACAACGTCTCGAGCGCACCGGGTTGTCACACACAATTTCCATCGTGTGATCGAAATCAATACCTCAGTTCGCTTCGACGCCCCCGTCCAGCGCCTACTCCGAGGCACGCCACTCACTCAGAAGCGTCCATGTCGCCCGAGATCCAGCGCACCGATGCCGGATGGAACAGCAGGACAAGTGTCACCACCGCCGCGATCGCCAAGGGGATCGCGAATCCCACCTGGTGGCTGGTGAACAGGTAGTAGGCAACCGGGAGGAGCAGGATCTGAGCGACCAACGAGATGGCCCGACCCCACCGACGACCGCGCATCAGCGCGATCCCGCCGACGAGAACGCCACCGAAGATGATTCCGAACCAGGCCGCGGTGCCATATCCGCTGATCGCGGCCTCATGGTGGCCCGCAGCCGCACGGATCACCAGGACGACGGCGAAGATGACCGCAATGGCACCCTCGAGCGCCGTGATGGCCCCTGCCACGCGTAGCTGAACCGGACACAGCTCGTCCGTGTCCGACGTCGTCTCGGCCTTCTCACGCCCGTCTCGCGGTGCCGACCTACGGGCGCCACGACCGGCGGGGTCCTGCTTTTTGCTCACCCGTCCAGAGTATTGGGTGCTCGGAGTACGGGGGCGCAGGGTCGGCGTTCGCTGCGACCCCATATCCTCGGGAGTCGTGCGCGTCATGCTCATCGTCAACCCCTTCGCGACCGCGACCACCGCCGCGGGTCGTGACGCGCTCGTCAATACCCTCAGCGCCCATGTCCCGGTCGACGTCGAGCACACCACGCACCGAGGTCATGCGGGCGAACTCGGCGCGCGTGCCCGAGAACAGGGATACGACATCGTCGTCGTGCACGGCGGCGACGGATCGGTCAACGAGGTGGCCAACGGCATTCTCGGATCGCCGGCCGAGTTCGATCCGACACTCCCCCGCCCGGCGCTCGCGATAATCCCCGGCGGCAGCGCCAATGTCTTCGCACGGACCCTCGGCATCGAGTCCGACCCACTGCGCGCGACGCGCCAGCTGATCGACCTCGTCGACGCCTCGTCGATTCATCGAATCGGCCTGGGACACACGGATACTCGTTGGTTTCTGTTCAACGCGGGAATGGGTATGGACGCGGTGGTGGTGCACGCGATGGAGGACAAGCGCCACGCGGGCAAAGCGGCAACACCCGGCCGATATCTGTGGACGACGGTCAGTTGCTTCATACGCGGATCGTCGAGCCAGCCCCCTTTTCGCGTGCAGTTCGACGGCCACGAGCCGATCGACGGTGTGCGATTCGCGTTCGTCTCCAACACCACGCCCTGGACGTTCTTGGGCAACCACGAGATCCGCACGAACCCCGGCACCGACCTCACCGCACGCCTGGGCCTGTTCGCTGCCACGTCGACAGGCCTACTGCGCAACGTCGGACTCGCCACGCGTCTGCTCACGCAGCGCGACCCCAAAGCGCCACACCTGATTCGCGACGACGACGTCGAGTGGGTCCAATTCGACGCCGAGGAGCCGATCGACGTCCAGATGGACGGCGACTACGTCGGGGCGTTCACGTCGATCCACTTCTCGCACCGCGAGTCCGTACTCGGCGTCGTCGCTCCCTGACGAGATGAGGCCCAGATGAGGCCGATCCTCCAGGACCAGTTGAGCACAGTCACTCAGCGCTTCACTGCCATGCACATCGCCCCCTAGCAGCGCAAATTCGACCGCCTCATCCGGCCTCACCTGACTCTCGGGTCAGGTGAATTTCGGGTTACGCCCAGACAGACGGCAATCGCTGGGTGACCACGATCACGCTCCTGGGTGTCAGAATGCGATCTACGCCACTAGCTGCGGAAACATATCGGCAATAATCGAACAACCGGCGTAGCATAGAACATTGGCACGGACGCGAGTGCACCACCCCCCTCCCACCAGGGGTCACGGAGAGTGATATTGCACACGTGTCAGCGGAACACCATTGACTTCAGCTGAATTCGTGAAAGTATTCACAAGCAACAGCACGGAAACATTTGGTGTGTCTACGTGAACTGATGGTTACAGCCACAAGAAGCAAGATTTCGATGACGAGTGGTGCGCGCAACACACGCACCTGAAGGAGAAGGAATGGACTGGCGTCACAAGGCAATCTGTCGCGACGAGGACCCCGAGCTGTTCTTCCCGGTGGGAACCAGCGGTCCGGCTATCGCACAGATCGCCGATGCGAAGCTCGTCTGCGCGCGGTGTCCCGTCACCGCCGAATGTCTGTCCTGGGCTCTCGAGTCCGGTCAGGACGCCGGTGTGTGGGGCGGCATGAGCGAGGACGAGCGTCGAGCACTGAAGCGTCGTACGGCACGCACGCGGACCCGCAGCAGCGTCTAGATCGACTTACAAACAGTCTGATCGACCACGGTCCCGTGGGGGACCAACAAAAAGACCCGGCCATCGCGCCGGGTCTTTTTGTATTGCCCTCACGTCGGCGTGCGGGCGTGCAATGGAACTGCGATGCGCGCCTGCGCTCCCCGACCTTCCGGGTTCGGCCCGAGTTCCAACTCACCTCCGAGCTCGATCGCGACAAGTGTCTGCACGATCTGAAGCCCCAAGCGCTCCGAGTCGTTGATGGAGAAATCGGCCGGCAGCCCCGAGCCGTTGTCGCGCACGGTCACCACCATGCGCCGCACGTCGCGGTCGGCGGAGATCTCGATCCTGGCGTCGTCACGCACCGCAGCTGTGCCGTCTCCATTGTCGTCCACACGGTCATCCCCGCGTGGGCGAGCGAACCCATGCTCGACGGCGTTCTGTATCAGCTCGGTCAGCACCATCACGAGCGGCATCGCCAGCTCGGCGGGGAGCACCCCGAGGCGGTCACGGTGGCTCACCGACACCGGCGTCTCCCCTGCGGCGACGTCGACCATCGTGGGAAGCAGCCGGGAGACGGCCTCGTCCATGTCGACCTCTTCGTCGACGCTGCCCGAGAGCAACTCGTGCACGGTGGCGATGGCTGCCACTCGTCGGACAGCCTCGACGAGTGCCGATCTCGCTTCCTCGTTGGATGTGCGACGTGCCTGCAGACGCAACAGTGCAGACACCGACTGCAAGTTGTTCTTGACCCGGTGATGAATCTCCCGGATCGTGGCGTCCTTGCTGATCAGTGCGAGGTCTCGACGCTTGACCTCGGTGACGTCGCGGATCAGCACCACGGCACCGGAACTCACACCGCGCGGACGCAACGGCACCGCCCGCAGCAGCACGGTCGCCCGGCGCGCGTCGGCTTCCATACGCATTCCGATGTCGGGGTACGGCCCCTCCGGCGGCGCGACGACGCCCGCGGCGACGTCGATCATGGTGGCGGCGTCGTGAGATTCGAATGGGTCGGTCAGCAGCGACGTCGTGACGTCCGACAGTCGTCTCCCCGAGAGCTCCGACGTCCACCCCATGCGATGAAACGCCGACAGCGCGTTGGGACTCGCATAAAGGACGACGCCGCGCTCGTCGATCCGCACGAAACCGTCGCCCGCGCGTGGGGTCGACAAGCCTCGCGGGTTGACCTCTAGCCGCGCAAACGTGCCGTCGGCAACCATCTGGCACAGGTCGTTCGCCGAGTCCTGATATGCCAGTTCGAGCGGTGAGGGCAGTCGCGGATGAGTGAGGTCGACAGCCCGGGTGAGAACACCGATGACCTCACCGGAGAATCCGACGGGAACCGCCTCGCGCCGAATGGCGACCGGACCGATCCAGGTGGGGTCTTCCTCGCGGAGAATGTGCCCTTCGTCGAATGCGCGCAGCGCCTGCGGGTTGGCGTCGGCACCGACGACCATGCCGACCTGATCGCTCGGAAACACCGTCGACGCCGTGTTGGGTCGGCACTGCGCGACCGTCACCACCTCGCCGTTCTCGGCGCGCACGGCGAGCAGGAAATCGGCGAAGGAAAGGTCGGCGAGCAGTTGCCATTCGGCGACGACGCGCTGCAGATATGCCGCTGCACGGTCGGAGAGTGTTGTGTATTCGGCGAGGAGATCGGCCAGCGTCGACATCGGTGAGGGTGCGCGGCTACTCGTAGGTGGCGATGATGTCGCCTGCATGAATCACATCGCCCACCTTGACCCTGACGTCTGCGAGCGTTCCCGACTCCTCGGCGAGGACCGGGATCTCCATCTTCATCGATTCGAGCAGCACCAGCGTGTCGCCGATCTCGATGCGTTGACCAGGGGTTGCGCGGACTTCCAGAACACTCGCCACGATCTCGGCGACAACGTCTTCTGCCATGTGAACAAACTAGTCCACCGCTGTGACAGGCAGGGCGCGCACCGCGGCGCCCGACTGCCGGCAAGCGATCACGACACGAAAAAGCCCGGGCGGACGCGGTCGGTATGACCGTCGATCACGCTCCGGGCTTTCGTCTGGCACGCAGCTCAGGCGTTGGGGCGCTTGCCGTGGTTGGCTGCGCTCTTCTTGCGTGCGCGCTTCTTGCGTCCGCGCTTACCCATGACGGGCCTCCTTCGTCTCCGATGTGCTCAGTGATTATCCCACGTCGCACCCGGAATCCTGGAATCGGTACCGGTTGGACCTGCGTCGCTTCGTCGAAAGCCGGGGGTCACTCGCCCGCGGAATACCGCGTTTCGCGAACGACGACGGTCTTGCGGATCTCGACGCGCAGTCGGTCACGCAGGCTGTCGGGCGCACGATCTCCCCCGCACTTGCGGTTGATCAGCGCCTTGAGCTGGCTCTCGATGCCGTAGTGCGCCAGGCACGAAGGGCACTCGTCGAGATGCTGCTGAAGTCGGGCGCGAGCCGCGGCGTCGCACTCATTGTCCAGCACAAGCCACACGTCGGCGATGACCGCGGAGCAATCGAGTGAGGTGAATTCGGGATCGTCGGCAGGCGGTACCGGCGCCACATCGGGAGTCGAGTCGCTCATCGTGCCACCCCGCTCTCGGAGGCAGGCTCACGGAGGAAGCCACGATCACGTGCGACGTCCGTCAGCAGTTCACGCAGTTGACGTCGACCACGATGCAGTCGTGACATGACCGTTCCGATCGGAGTGTCCATGATCTCGGCGATCTCCTTGTACGGAAGACCCTCGACGTCGGCGTAGTAGACGGCCATCCGGAAATCCTCCGGAAGTGCCTGCAGCGCAGCCTTGATCTCGTCGTCGGGCAGGGCGTCGAGCGCCTCGATCTCGGCAGAACGCAGACCGGTCGACGTGTGCTCGGCATTGGCCGCCAGCTGCCAGTCGGTGATCTCGTCGGTCGGGTACTGGGCGGGCTGACGCTGCTTCTTGCGGTACCCGTTGATGTATGTGTTGGTCAGGATGCGGTACAGCCAGGCCTTGAGGTTGGTGCCCTCGCGGAACGATGCGAACGCCGAGAATGCCTTAACGTACGTCTCCTGGACCAGATCCTCTGCGTCGGCCGGATTGCGCGTCATTCGAAGCGCCGCGCCGTACATCTGGTCGAGCAACGGGAGCGCGTCGCGCTCGAACCGTTCCGTCAGATCGGCGTCGGTCTCCGACGGATCAGCGCGACGGGGTGCCGAACCCGCTGCGGCGGTCGAATCATCGGTTGTCGACGTTTCTGGGTTCGACGCTTGTGAGGCGGTGTCGCTTGTCCTGTCAGCACCGCCGTCAGAGTCGGGGGACTCGGGAGAAGCCACGTAATTCCCTTCGCTGATGACTCCGATGCCGCCCAACCCGGTGAGGGTCTGCGCAGGTGCACCGGTGATGTCGATCAAGCTTACCGACCCGGCTCCTTCTCGCAGCTCACCAGGTCGTGGTTGCCTCGGTCGTTCGAGCAACGTCGCTCCCACGGCAATCCACCTCCTCGATCTGTTGAAAACGCTCGTGCTGTTGATGTCGCGGCATCTGATGTCGCGGTATCGATCTGTGTTGATCGCCCGCTGAACAGGGGGTGCGGGCGTCCTGACATTGTTGGTCAACAGGGCTGCGCCGACAATTGTTCCGCGCATGTCCGATTTCTTCCGGTGCCCGCGTCTGCGGCACCGCTGACACATCTGGAGGTTCCGATGGCAGCCACCCCCGCGCTCGCGGCGCTCAGCAGGGCTGATGTGCCGCACGAGGTACACAGCTACACCCACGATCGGAAGTCCGAAGCGTATGGAGCGGAAGCGGTGGATGCTCTCTCGTCGACGCTCCGGGTTGCACCCGAGCAGATCTTCAAGACGCTCGTCGTGGCATTGACCGGCGGCCCCGGAGGCCTTGCCGTCGCCGTGGTACCGGTGCCGCGCAAGCTGTCGCTCAAGGCCGTGGCAGCAGCACTCGGAGCGTCGAAGGCGGTGATGGCCGAGGCGAAAGCAGTGACCCGATCCACCGGTTACGTGCTCGGCGGTGTGTCACCACTCGGCCAGCGAACCGCGCTGCCGACGGTCGTCGACTCTTCTGCTCTCGAGTGGGATCGCGTCCTGTGCAGTGCAGGTAAACGCGGCCTGGAAGTGGAGCTGTCGCCCACCGACCTGGTCGCCGCGACCTCGGCCGTCACCGCCGACATCGCCGCCTGAGCGTTTCCCTGTCCCTGAGCGTTCCCCTGCTTCCGTCAGAGTCTCTGTCGGCACCTCGTGTCGGCCCCTCGTGACAGCCCCTCGTGTCAGCCCCTCGTGACAGCATGGACTCCATGTGTGGACGTTTCGCGGTGACGACCGACCCTGCCAAGCTCGCGGCCGAGATCGACGCGGTCAACGAGGTGCCCGCTGCGCCACCCACACCCGACGACCAGACCAGCGCCAAGCAGCCGAGCCCCGATAAGTCCGGTACCGATCAGGCACCGCGGACCCTGGGCACCAACTACAACGTGGCGCCGACGTCGACGATCCTGACCGTCGTCGAACGGCATTCTCACGACGACCCGCACGACGATCCGCGGCTGCGCGTGCGGGCGATGCGATGGGGGCTGGTACCGACGTGGGCCAAAGAGGTCGGCAAGGGACCGTTGCTGTTCAACGCCCGCGCCGAGACCGCTGCGGAGAAGAGTTCGTTCCGCAGTTCGGTGAAGTCCAAGCGCTGCCTCGTGCCCATGGACGGCTGGTACGAGTGGAAGCCCGGCCCGGAGAACAGCCCCCGCCCCGGCAAAAGCAAGGGCAAGCCGACCAAGATCCCGTTCTTCATGTCGCCCAAGGACGGGACACGGCTGTTCATGGCGGGTTTGTGGTCGGCCTGGCACGACCCCACAGATCCCGACGCGCCACCCCTGCTGAGCTGCACCATCCTGACCACCGACGCCGTCGGCGACCTGCGCGAGGTACACGACCGCATGCCGCGGATCATGCCCTACGACAGTTGGGATGCCTGGCTCGATCCCGACCACCCCGCGCCGTCGGAGCTCTTCGCGCCGCCGAGCGAGGCCATCGCCGACGCGATCGCGATCCGCGAGGTCTCGCCCCTGGTCAACCGCGTGGCCAACAACGGACCGGAGCTGCTGGCACCGGTCTGATGAGTCGCACTCACTCGTCGAGCACTCATCGGTCGGGCACTCATCGGTCGGGAACTCATCGGTCGGGAACGAGGACGGCGGCACCGTCGAATCGGCCCGCTTTGAGGTCGGACAGCGCTTGGTCGGCCTTCGACAGCGGGTAGGTGTGTGTCGTCGCCGCGACACCGTAGCGGGCGGCGAGCTCGAGGAATTCGCGTCCGTCGTCGCGAGTGTTGGCCGTGACCGAGCGAATCTCCCTCTCGTAGAACAGTTCTCGCTCGTAGTTCAGTGCGGGAATGTCGGACAGGTGTATCCCGGCGATCGACAGCACCCCTCCCCGGTCGAGTGCGCGCATCGCCACCGGGACCAGGTCGCCCACAGGTGCGAAGGTGATCGCTGCGTCGAGAGGCACTGGCGAGCGTCGTAGGCACCGTTGACCGAGGCAGCCCCCAACGATCGGGCAAGAGCCTGCGCCTGTGCACCGCGGGTCATGACGTGAACCTCGGCGCCCTGCGCGATCGCAAGCTGTGCGCATAGGTGCGCGCTGCCGCCGAAGCCGTACAGACCAAGGCGACCACCTTCCGGTAGCGAGGCGCGCTTGAGTGCGCGATACCCGATGATCCCCGCACACAGCAGGGGCGCAAGGGTGACGTCGTCGACGTTGTTTGGCAGGTGATAGGCGAAATCGGCGGGCACCGTTGTGTATTCGGCATATCCACCGTCGACGTCCCACCCGGTGTATGTCGAAGCGGGACAGAGGTTTTCACTCCCCCGCCTGCAGTAGACGCACGTGCCGTCTGTGTGGTGGAGCCAGGCAACCCCGACGCGAGCACCCCGATCGAAGCCCAGCGCCCCCTCCCCCAGCTCGACGACTTCACCGACCACCTCGTGTCCTGGCGTGACGCCGACGCGATGCACCGGCAGGTCGCCCTCGGTGACGTGGAGGTCGGTACGGCAGACACCGCATGCGCGAACCTTGACCAGGAGTTCGCCCGCACCCGGCGTCGGGACTGGTTTGTCCACCAACTCGAGCGGACATTCGTCGACCGGTCCTGGTCGGGTGACTGACCACGCACGCATGTCTCCACTCTATTGGGGGCCCCGCGGTGTGTACTTGCTCCATGAACTCTCAACCCCAGAAGTGGCGCTGGCGTCGGGGCGACGCACCGGCGCTCGTTCGTCTCCTTGTGAGCGTCGTCGTGGGCGGGGCGGCCGCGGCGGGGATCTGGTCGGAACGCCCCACTGCTGCACCGCTGGCGGGTTGGGCTATCGGCGCGGGCCTGTTCGTGATGTGGACGTGGTTGGCGTTGTGGCCGATGGACAACGCGGAAACGGAGACGCACGCCAGTCGCGAGGAGCCGACACGCCTCGGCGCGTTCGTCATCGTGCTGTTGGCGGCTTTCGTGTCCCTCATCGGAATCGTCGAGGTGCTGACGCGAAAAGACCCGATACTCCTCTTCATCGCACTGCTGTCGGTGGTGGCATCGTGGGCCGCCATCCACACGATGTACGCAACCCACTACGCCCGCACGTACTACGGCGTCAGTGCGGACACTCAGAAGGCAGACGCGCCGCTCATCGACTTCCATCAGTCGGAGTCACCGCGCTACAGCGACTTCGTGTACGTTGCGATCACTGTCGGGATGAGCTACGCCATCTCCGACACCGACGTCGGCTCGTCACGGCTTCGTCGGACACTGGTCTTCCACGCCCTGCTGAGCTACTTCTTCGGCACCGTGATCGTCGCACTGCTGATCAACCTCACCGCGAACGTCGGATCGTAACCAATCCCGACTTCGTCTCTCCCCCAGAACAGCTCAGCTGAAGACATAGGAGTCCAACGGGTAGTTGTCCATCTCGCGCAGCGTGGTCAGCGTCGAATTCGGACGCAGGAGCGTCGCCTCACCGTTCGGGTCGAAGTAGTAGCTACGCGACGTCGCACAATTTCCGCGATAGAACACCGAAGACTGCAGGTGCTCGGTGACCTCCTCGAGGAATTTCTCGTTGGCGGCGTCGGTCACCTCGAAGACCTCGGACTTGCGTCGACGCATCTCACCGAACAGACGCGCGATGTGCTTCATCTGCGCCTCGATCGTTGTGAAGTACGAGAGTCCGCTGTAGGAGTACGGACTGTTGAGCGACAAGAAGTTCGGGAAACGAGGAATGGTAATACCCTCGAAGGCCTGGAAACGGTTGTCGCGCCACCACTTTCCGAGATCACGACCCTCGCGTCCGATCACGGTCATCGCGGGAAAGTTGGTGTCCCACAGGTCGAATCCGGTGGCGAGTACGAGCGTGTCGATCTCGTGGCGGGTTCCGTCGGCACTTACGATGGCGTCGGGTTCGAAGTGCCCGATGCCGCCGGTCTCCAGCGTGACGTTCGGCCGTGCGTAGGCCCGAAAGTACTTGTTGGAGAATGTCGGTCGCTTACACCCGAAGTCGTAGTCGGGTGTCAGCGCCCTCCTGGTCGCGCCGTCGGGAACCTGGGCGCGCAGATGCGCCCGGGCCAGCAATGCCGCGGCCTTGTTGCCCGGTTTGAATTGCTTGAAGTGCAGGACGCCGAACACCATCAGCATCTCCAGCAGCGAGGTGTTCACCAGACGAGCAGCGCGCTGCGTGAGCGGCACAGCGGCGAACAGATTCTGTAGCGCAGCGGGAATGGCGAAATCGACCTTGGGCACCACCCAGATCGGTGTGCGTTGGAAGACCGTCAGATGCGCTGCGTCGCGCGCGGCTTCGGGAATCAACTGCACCGCCGTCGCGCCGGTGCCGATGATTGCGACCCGACGCCCGGTGAAGTCGAATCCGTCCTCCCAGTCGGCGGTGTGCAGCACCTTCCCTTCGAACGAGTCGAGCCCGGGAAAGTCGGGGACATGCGGTTGCGACAGGAACCCCGTGGCGGTGACGTAGTAACGGCAGGTGCGACTCGAACCGTCGGCGGTGTAAACGGTCCACAACCGCGCCTGCTCATCCCACTCGGCCTTCTCGACGCTCGTGCCGAACTCCATGTGACGCTTGAGGTCGTACTTGTCGGCGATGTGCTCGGCATAGCGCTTGAGTTCTGCGCCGGGAGCAAACAGCCGCGACCAGAACGGATTCGGCTCGAACGAGTACGAGTACGTCACCGACGCGATGTCGACGGCGAGGCCGGGATAGTGATTGACGTGCCACGTGCCACCGAGGTCGTCTTCGCGTTCGAGAATCGCTATCGATTCGACGCCCTGCCGCTTGAGTTCGATGGCTCCGCCCATTCCACCGAAACCTGCGCCGACGATGACGACCTCATGATCTGGCTGCACCACGATCCCACCTCACTCCCGAAGTATCTGTGACCTATGAACACAGTAACCCAGGTCACTTCGAGGGCAAAGAGTGGCAGCTTCGGATCGTCGGGAGCTCAGCTGATGGATGAACCGTCGTAGAGCACGTCGAAGAACTGCGTGGCGACGAGCTGCTCGCCCTTCTTGCGATCGACGCCGAGCAGCCTGCGGTACTTCGCGACATGCTGCAACGACAGCGCCGAGTACAGCAGCGGCAGGTGATCCTTGCGCTGGTCGTAGACACCCGCCGCGCCCTTGGCCGCCGCGCGATTGGTCTTCCAATGCGACGGATGCATCAGTACGTCGCGGATCACGGCAGCCTTGATCATCTTCTTGCGTCCTGGCGGCACCACGACCAGCTCCCCCGGATCGAACAGCGCGGCGTCGAATTCCTCGGGTGTGGCGACGGTGCAACCGGCTGTGGGACGCGGGTTGCACTCCACCATGTGGTGCACGCCGTCATCGGTCTTCAAGTAGTCGAAGCTGATTTGGCCGTGCCAGTTCAATTCACGCGCAATTGTTTGTGCCGCGTGCAACGACTCGGGAGAATCGACGGACTCGAACACGATTCCGCCCCGATTGTCGATGGCCAACGGGTGCTCATAGCAGGAATGCAACACCACCTCGCCGTGGTGCACCACGCTCCAACTACACCGGTCGACTCCCTTCAGATACTCCTGCACCAACCACGGGTCGTCTGCTGTGGGATGTACGGCATCCAGACTCGTCTCCGCAGCGAGTGGACCGGTGTTCGTGACGACGTCGAGTCCGCCGCGACCGTAGGCGGCGCGCGCGAACCAGTGCTCCCAGTGGGTCGTCGCGGCCCGCAGCTCGTCGTCGTTGGTCGCCGTGATCGATTCGGCTACAGGAAGATTCAGCGAGCGACACAGTTCGGCGAAGCTCACCTTGTCGTGTACGCGATGCAGCGTCGGGAAATCGGGAAAGAAGAGCTCGAGGTCAGGGTGCCCCGCCAGCAGCCGATCGCGATGGTAGGCGAGGTAGAACACCTCCTCGAACATCGGCAACAACCAGGTGACGTTCTCGGCGTCGATGATGTCGACGACCGCGGCGATGAACGCCTCGGTCTCCTGGGTCGGTGCAGGCACTGTGAAATGCTTGGCGGCCCCGCGCGAATGGCTTCCCGGTGCGGACCTGAATGTATCGGCGGCAATTACTCGTCGACCGGTCACTCCGAGCTTGTGAATTTCATCGACCGCAAACGGCATACGCGACGTGGTGGCAAGAATCGTGGGATCGATGGCTGGCACGGATATACCGTAACGGTCCGGTGCGTACCGTGCGGCGATAGAGACATTCACGGCATGAATTCGACGCTGCGGCAGCGGCCTACTCCGATCGATCGCTAGATGTGTGTCGTGCGTAAGGGTGTGGGTGCTGCAGCACCCACATCCTTACGTACGACACACATTCACCAGACACACATTCACCATTTCCCCAGCTCACCGGTCCACGGTTTTCGCGTGCACTCCAACTTCGTCCCGCATCCACGTGCAGCTACGGAATACCGTGGGGTACTTCGACGCTAGGCCTCGTATGACGCAGACGCCGGGCCCGACACACTCTCAGGAATCCGCTCCAACAGGGACCGATCCTGTCGGAACACATTTCGCCGGCGCGCGTTCATTCATCGCGGCCATCGCTGCTTTCGCGGTGGTGATGCTCGGCACCACGCTGCCGACCCCGCTGTACTCGATCTACGCGAAGGACCTCGGATTCGGCGTCACCACGACGACGATCATCTTCGCCGTGTACGCGGCCGGAGTGATCGTTGCCCTGATCTGTTTCGGACGCTGGTCGGACATCCTCGGTAGGCGTCCACTGCTGATCGCGGGCGCGATCCTCTCGGCGATCAGCGGACCGAGGCCGAGTCCGCCGATGTTGGCCGCGGTCGCGAGTGCGGGCGCGCGGTGACGCCAGCTCGGAGGTGCGAGTTCGATGACCGCTGCGGTCGCCGCACCTGCGTAGATACCTGCCGACAGGCCGGAGAGCACACGTCCGATCATGAGCTGCCACACCGGGCCCGCGGTCAGGAAGACGACGGCGCTGATCGCCGAGAGGATCGCGCCCGCGATCAGCAGTGGACGCCTACCGAGGATGTCCGACCAGCGTCCGAAACAG